>CALMAV010000022.1:5322-5589 GCA_937859895.1 uncultured Bryobacterales bacterium
CGGGCTAAGCAGGATTCGGCGCATCATGCCGTATGGGGTTCCCGCTTGGGCAGCAAACTCCCAATCGCCATTTAACTTTCGTTCTTCTGTCTGACGGTAGCTCTCGAAGTTGGAACGGGGAATGAGGCGCACCTCAGAGGCGAGATGATTGGCAGGAAGTACCAGTAGTTGGTGGACCGGATCGAACGCAGCGCCGCCCCATGCCATACCGCCGATATTGCCGGGCATGCTCAACGTGCCTTTCAGCGAGGGCGGCGTGAACACTCC
>CALMAV010000022.1:5599-6412 GCA_937859895.1 uncultured Bryobacterales bacterium
CTCCTTCTGTGCGCAGACCGGCAATCTCGTTGTGGCACCACTCGCGATCCTCTGCATCCAGACCCCAAGCATCAGCGGCTGTCATCGCTTGGGACGACACAGGCTTCGGCAGGATAGAGAAAGGCTGAGTCGGCGAGGACTGCTCGCCGGGCACATCAGTCTGTGGCACTGGACGCTCCTCCACGCCGAACACTGGCCTGCCGGTTTCGCGATTGAGTATGAACAGATTCGCGCTTTTTGAACCAATCGCAATGGCTGGTATGGTGGCGCCATTGCGGTCTAGATCGAAGAGTACGGGAGGAGCCGCGACATCGTAATCCCACAAGTCATGATGTATGGTCTGAAAGTGCCAGACCATCGCGCCGGTATCAGCATTCAAAGCGACTACGGAGTTTGCGTAAAAATTGTCGCCGAGCCGTTCACCGCCGTAGTAGTCAGGGCTCGCACTACCGGTTGGGACAAAGACCAAGTTACGCACTGAATCAGCCACGATAAGGGACCAGGCATTGGCAGCACCGGTCTTGGCAGCACTGCCGTTCTTCCAGGTTTCAGCACCAGCGCTATGTGGATCTTGCGGGATGGGATCCCAGGTCCACTTCAGCTTGCCGGTAGCGGCGTTATAGGCGCGTACCTCGCCGCTAGGCTGTGAGGTAGAGCCGTTGTCTGCAATGGCCGAGCCGATCACGACCGTATTGCCGATCACGGTGGGCGGGGATGTTTCTTCATAGTCGGCAAAGCCGCGAGGAGCAATGCGCAGCCCGTTGCGAAGATTGATCTGGCCGTTGTCGCCGAATTGTAGGCAGGGCTTACCGG
>CALMAV010000022.1:6422-11473 GCA_937859895.1 uncultured Bryobacterales bacterium
CCGGTACGCGCATCAAGTGCAATCAGCCGAGCGTCAATGGTCGGCATGAACAAGCGGCGATTTCCGTCCGGGCCCACCCACGTTGCCGAGCCGCGATGGCTGAAGTCGCCGTAGCCTTTGTCTCGCGGAATAGCGAAATCGTAGACCCACAGTTGCTTGCCGGTTACTGGATCCAGTGCCATGGCGCGTCCCAAAGGTGTACTGATGTAAAGCACCCCATCCACGAAGAGCGGCGTAGTTTCGAAAGCGGGTGGCTTGCCACGCTTCGGCTGGTAGGCATCACCAGTGCGAAACGTCCAAGCAACTTTCAGCTTGCCTACGTTCTCCCGATTGATGGCACGCAAAGGTGAGAAGCGCTGCCCACCGGGATCGTTCCCGTAAGCCGGCCAGTCACCGTTCGCTCCGGCAAGAACTGCACAAAGTAAAATCGCCGCCACCGCCCGGAACATAGTCGTGAGTAGCCTCCACGGAAAGTCGCGCTGAGAGTTTTCCAGCTGACTTGATAATTATACGGACGATGCGAGACTTCGCTAGAATCTCGTTCTTACAACGAGTTCAAGCTGTTGCTGCCCCATGCGAATAGCTGGAAGACCAGCAGCCTCAATAATGCACATTCAAGACAAGTGGCAAGCTACTCCAGGACGTCATGCCTCAGCCCGTCACGTCCGAACAGCAGCACTAGGCGTTGCTTAGGACCTCTCCGGCTGAGTTGCTTTCCTATCTCATGCAAGAGAACCACCTAACGCAGAGAGAGACTTCTCTGAAATCTCTCAGTCTAGGGTGTCTGACATCCTTGCTGGAAAGCGGAAGATCAGTCGGGCACAGGCCCAAATTTTGGGGGAACGATTCAAAGTCAACCCTGTTCTCTTCCTGTACTAGAGAGGTAGGAGGGCAGGGCTCGGCGTCGAATACCAACAGCAGTAGCCTTCCGGGCCGATTGGGCGAGGAACTCGCTGTAGCGGGAGTAAACTCCGTGGAACACCGAGTTCCAAGAGTAGTTCGCTGCACCTGCCCGCGCTGCTTCGGACATGGAACGGAGCAAGTCAGCGTCTCGATTCAAGGCCAAGATGCCCTCAGCAAAAGACTGCGAGTCGAACGCTTCGAGTCCGTCAATGCCGGGACGAATGATGTACTTCGGTCCACCCCCAGAACTGACGATTGCGGGTACGCCGGAAGACATCGCTTCCAAAACAACATTCCCGAACGTATCTGTTTCAGACGGAAATACAAACACGTCCATGTTCGCGTAGGCAGTCGCAAGCTCGGTACCAAGTAGAACGCCGGCCATATCGCATCGCCGAAGATTTGCAGCAAGATACTCGCGATCGCCACCATCGCCGACAACCAGAAAGCGATAGTTCCCCATTCCAGCGGCTATTAGGCATCCTTCAATCTCTACCAGCAAGCGCACGTTTTTTTCGGGCGAGAGCCGGCCCACGTAGCCAATCACAAACTCGCCGTTGGTGCGGTTTCGTCGCGCCGGAGAGAACAAGTCTATATCGATGCCGCGCTGCATCAGAAACGTTGGTCTGCCTGTTCTGGAGCCGAGCATACGGACCAGCTCCGGGTTGGGTGCAAACAGAAGGCGCGCGAATTTATAGAACCAGAGGATGATGTACAAGAAGATTGCCTCTGCAACGCCGGTTGCAAGGCGAAGCAGGCCCTTCGGCAAGAATCGAAAAACGCTAGAGAGGCGGCGAGATCCGAATTCGTGTACGTTTGTATGCCAGGAAGCAACCAACGGTACGCGGAGTTGAAGCGCCAGCATGGCGCCCAACAAGCCGCAGTGACCGGGACCGGTGACATGAATCAGATCAGGTTTAAATTTCCGGAGTGCTTTCAGCAGGCGAACACGATGGCGAAGGAAAGGTACGTCGAAGGCAAGATCTGTTTCTAATGGCACGGTCCAGCGGCTATGCTTTAACTCGTGTGTTTCTACACTGCCTTCGTTGAATGCGCGCGTCTCTGGCCCCGTATGAACAGAGAAGAACGGGTGACTTTGTTCTAATGCGTAGCGCGCAAACATACGGCTGGTGCGAGCCACGCCGTTCACTTCATGAAAGCTATCGGTGAAAAAAGCAACGCGCGGGAAGCTCATAAGACGAGTTCCTCTCCTGGCGAGAATGCATATCGAAACGTACGGCGCACGCTAGGGTGTCGCATCATGCTCAATCCTTTGACAAAGATTTGAACCGAGACCGGCACGTGATTCGCAAATAACGTAGACATGGATCTAACAATTCCATCATCGCAGCGGTAGAAGACGCGGTCACTCCAGTGCTGCCAGCCTCGGCCGTGGTTTTTATGGGTCTGCATGAGTTCGTGGAGGCCTTGAAGAATCCGGAGCTGGAAGGGATCACGATACTGCCGCATAATCAGAACATCGGTGTGACCAGCTCTCACTTGCGCGACATACTCGGCGAAGCTGGATGCGTTTGTCAGGTCCAGAATTGCATTCGGCTCAAGCGTATGACGGTCGCCACCGGAGATAACGGGCTTTTCAAAATCTCGGGCCATCTGCAAGGCCCTCCGATTCTCTGCCCACCGGCGCAGACCGTTGATCTCGAAGGCATGCAGATAGGCGCCATACTCAGTGGCAAAACGCGCGGCCCACTCATCATGCGTCTGTTGTCCAACGCCACTCTCATCCCAGCATGGATGGTTGAATACGACCAGTGATTCCTGCGGGCGCGATAGCGCCTCCAGAAGCGAGCGGAGGTGGAGCGTACTGCGGGAACGGGTAAGTGCGCTCATTTGATCCATCAGCTCGGTGGCTGACTTAGCTGGAATATTATGCACCCCTAAGTGAAAGAACGTAGGACCAAACGGAACCGTCCATTCCACTGAGATAGGAAGATCGTGACAATCGAGAACCGTACCCAGGCTCATGGGAGCCTCAATGGTGTCGTGGTCCGTCATTGAGACCAGAGCGTGCAAGCCAAGCCGGTGCTGAATCTGATCCCGCTCCAGCTGCCATGCATCGTAAGGCGCTATAGGAGGCGTCCACCAAGCGCGTGAAAGATCGAGTTCAGATCCGTTGGCCTCCTTGTACTTTGCCCTGCCTCTTTGCAAGGCTACGCGAAGGGGTCCGCAGCCACGAGCAAGCTTATTAACAAAACTAAGTGTCTCCCGGGAACAGAGCGTGTGGCTATGTATCGAAGCCGCTCCTGTAAAGTGGCACCAGGACTCGGGAGAAGACTCTAAATGGATTCTTGTATCTTTCAAAATGTGGATCGTTTCTGGCGTTAACAGGCCAATGGAAAACGCAGGCCGTAAAGCTTAGAGGGCCTGGCGTGGAACTGCACGGTGAAGAAATTCCTCATGTATTAAGCATCAATACAGAGCTTGAACTTCTCGTCAGCTTACAGTTACGAAAGGGTGAAAAGAGGCGCGCACTGCTGAGGGTGAGAGGACTGCCCATTACGCTCGGCACGACACGACGAAATCGAGAAAGCTGGAGGCGCAAAGCCGGGCAAGATCCGACTTGCAGGGTGACAGATCATGACCGCAACCTTCCAACAGCAGCACTCGTGTGGGAGTCGTCGGTGCAATCAAGCGGAGAGCTTCCCTTAGCTCTTCGGGTGAACCAAATGGGTCGCGCGTGCCTTGTACAAAAAATGACGGCGTCATCAATGCACCGAAGTGTCCCGTGCGGAGATCCTCAGGTTTATCAGGAGGGTGCAGAGGGTAGGAAAGCAGAAGGAGTGCCGCCAAACCCAAGTCCGGCTGCTCGGCAGCGAGCATGCTTGCCTGACGTCCTCCATAGGAGTGCCCCGCGAGGTACAGAGGCGCCTTCGAAAGATTACGCAATTGGGCAGCAGCTTCGCTAATACCCTGGCGATCGGCAGCGCCACTCGAACGCGAGGGAGGGCCAGATGCGCGCGCCTGTCTAAAAGGCAAATCACAGCGCAACACAAGTAGCGATTGATCTGCAAACGCCTTAGCAAGCGCTCGAAGTAGAAGCGACCGGCTGTCCGACCCTGCTCCGTGGGTCAGAATCAACAAACCGGCTGGGTCGCTGTCCGGCTGATGGAGAAAACCTCGAACGGAACCTTGCTGGTAAGGTTGGACGGAGACGGCCATAGCTAGTTTGCTCTGACAAAGCCTGATTTTTGGCGCGATCCGAATAGCCTTCTCAGGCTTGTGTATAAGCGCCGCGACAGCCATACAGAGAGCACCACCGCAACAGCAATGAAGGAGAGAAGAACAACTGGATGTGCCGTTACGAGCAGAGTTCCAACCACCGATATGAAGTCGCCAATAAGACTCAGAATGATGTTTGAGAAAGGTTCGGGCGAGGTGTTCGCGGCTAGGCGCGTCGCACTCCTGGCACTGTGAGAGGAGGCAGCCACGCCGCCCCCCAGAAGGAACGCCAGTAGCCGGATGCTGGGGTCGAAGTGAGCGAAAGCAGTGGCGGCTAGAATTGCTCCCGCTGGAATGCGAATGAATGTGTGAACCATGTCCCAAGCCGAATCAACGACGGGAATTTTATCAGCAATAAATTGTATGGTGAAAAGTACACCAGAGATTAACAGCACCCAACTATGGCTCACATAGGCGAGGTCGCCCGGTAGATGGGCAAAGCCAAAACGCTGCAGAAGCCCCAGGGTCAGTACGGTCGCGTACAGATTAACGCCGGACAGCCATGCCGAGCCCATCGCCACACCAAGCGTAGAGAGGTCCATAGCACTACTAGCGTACATGGAGCACCTAAGTTGAATGGCAGCGATCACTGAAATTGCGAAATAGTTCCCCCTATTGCTGTGTCCAAGAGGTAGGAGATACAAATGGCAGATAACAAAGACGCCGTAAGCGTTCTGAACGACTTGATTGAGACATGCAAAGACGGCGAGAAGGGCTTTCAAACAGCCGCTGAGAAGGTGAAAGATTCTTCTTTGAAAACGCTTTTTGCCAAGTATGCGTCACAGCGTTCAGGCTACGTGCAGGAGTTGCAAACAGCGGTGACATCGTTGGGTGAAACGCCCGCCACTAGTGGCCATGTTGCTGCTTCTCTTCATCGCGGCTGGATTGCCGTGAAAGAGGCAGTTGCC
>CALMAV010000022.1:11483-11952 GCA_937859895.1 uncultured Bryobacterales bacterium
TGCCAGTGACGGCGACAAGCAGGTGATTTTCGAATGCGAGTCGGGCGAAGATGCTGCCATGAAGAACTACAAGGAAGCACTTGCCAAATCGCTGCCTTCCAGCGTGATGCAACTGGTGCAGAAGCAGTTTGCCGGTGTTCAGGAGTCGCACGGCGTGATTCGGGATATGAAACATAGTCTGCAGGCCCAGTCGTAAATTTGGCCGGCTGTTCATTGAGCCCTGCGGATACCCCGTTGGGCTCTCTTTATTTCAGGTCCAATAAAGAAGCTTTGCTTGGGGAAGCAGAAGAGCGATGGATGACTCAACGAAAGCTTGCATCTGCTTCATCCGAGCGCTCGGATAAATGTACTTCAGACTGCCGAACTTCGTGCGCTTTTGCGAGCGCTTCTCTTCTTCCATCTCCAGCGGCGTCTTCGGATACCAATTCAGCAGCACCAGCTTCGACCCGAGCGTAAATCGGTGCGTGAT
>CALMAV010000022.1:11962-14193 GCA_937859895.1 uncultured Bryobacterales bacterium
GCTGTCAGGTCCACATCGGGTATACCGTCTAATGCAGCGCTAATTCGCTTAAAGAGGCTCCGATAGTCATCTTCGAAGTCGACGGTATCCATAATCGGCGCAATGGTTAAGCCCACTGGATAACGAGCGAGAGCCATGGCGCGCAGAGCTCCAAGGCGCGCCGCAATGGACGATGTGCCGCCCTCAAAGCGACGCGCAACAGAATCAGCATTCAATGAAAAGCGGACACGTGTACGGCCCGCGTGGGGCAGCGGCAGCAAGGACGCGACGTTATCAAACTTAGTCGTCCAGCGCAGTTGGACCGGAGCATCCCAGGAACCGAAGTGGGTGATACAGCGAGCCAGAGCGCCGGTCAGATGCTCCAACGCAAGCGGGTCTGTATAACAGGAGCACTCGAATGTAGTGCCTTCAGCCTCGCGTGCATTTGAACGCGAAGTGATAGTTCCTTTGCCTACGTAGTTGCCGAGGTTCTCCAAAATCTGGTCGATGTTCGCATAGACACGCGTGATCGGCGGACCGTCAAGCGAGCCGGCGAGATAGCAGTATTGGCAGTGAGCTGGGCACCCCTGAGCTAAGTGGAATTGGAAGTCGGCACTTGGCGGTATTGGCTGAAGCTTCCGACTTCCGGGAGGCGCAACCACCAGAGCCAAAGTACCCTTCGCTTCAGCGTAAGCGTTGCGGTTTCCATCAGCATCGATACGCGGCAGCCGGTCACCTTTCAGCTCTACAATCTCAGAACCGAGTGCAGCAGCCCTTGCCAGAACATCGTTAGCGTAAGAGAACTCACGCGCCGATCGGGTGACAACTACCCGTCGCGGCTTCCATAGGCGCGGGGTCGCGACGGCAACGGGTTGCGCCTGCAGAATCGGCAAGCTGAGTGGAGAAGCGGCCACGGCTCTTAGATGCTGTCGGACAGTCAATAGGCGGGAAATTGTTCGCTGAGCGCGGCTTTTCGTTCCTGGAGCGTTAGATGCTCGATGGCATAGCGGAGCGTTGTCCGCGAGAGTTCGCGATAGTGCGTGTGGAGAAAGCGCAGTAGGGCCGGACGATCGACAATCCCCACCTCACGCAGTGCCCAGCCCACTGCCTTGCGAATGAGATCGTGCTTGTCGCTCAGCAGCAAGGTCGAGATGCGGAGCGCGGGCTCGGTGTTCCAGGCGCGACTTATCACGAGAGTGGCTACAATTGCCGCTCGGCGCGTCCACAGGTGAGGCGATAGGGCCAGCTCATCGAGCAGTTCATCGCCTCCACTCTTCAGATGCTCGCCAAGAATACACGGAGCTGAGGCATCAACCAGATCCCAATTGTTGACGTGCTCCAGCCCTCGAAGGTAGAAGGAAACGATCTCCGCTTTGCTTGCTGAATTACCGCGCTTATATTGCTCCGCCAGTATCGCTAGAGCAATGAATCGAAACTCGTGATAGTGAGATGCCAGCAGTCGCTGGACATCTTCGCGCGGCAGGTCGCGATAGCGCTTTGCAATGCGGCGCTGGACAGGCACTGTTAACCCGAGAAACACGTCACCCTCGCCGTACTCACCGGGACCTGTTTTGAAGAAGCGCTGGTGAAGGTCGGCACCGGCCGGGTCAGCCTGTTGCTGGACTTCGGTAATCAGGTTGTGCAGATCTGCCATGCAGAAGCTAAACCTCCAGGCCAACCGCCCGCATTAGCTCCAGAGCATTACTGTGAGTCACCAAGCCAGGGTGCAGGCGGTAGTCGAATTCGATCTGGCCATTTTCGATACGGTCGTCAAAGTGGACATTGGCGGCAAGGCTCCCGAGATCGTTGGCAATGTCAGCCAGAGCAAGGTCATGCGTTGTCATGAGACCGATCGCACCACCGCGGACAAGGCTGGTGACAATCGCCGAAGCGCCGATTCGCCGGTCATGCGAGTTGGTGCCGCTTAGCAATTCATCGAACAGAAACAGGACCGGTCTAGAGCCATGTTTGAGATCAACGATTTCGCGGAGACGCGAAATTTCAGCAAAGAAACGGGAACGATTGTCGAGCAGCGAGTCGGTGACCCGAATGGAAGCGCCGAGGCTAAGCGGAGAGATTCGTAGATTCGTTGCTGCCACGGGTGCGCCGGCCCAAGCCAGGACGGCATTCAAGCCCACAGCTCGCAGTAGAGTGCTCTTGCCTGACATGTTCGATCCCGAGACGATCAGCAGCCGCCTTATTTTGTTAAAAGCAATATCGTTGGCCACACATTGGAGCGGTGGTAAAAGTGG
>CALMAV010000023.1 GCA_937859895.1 uncultured Bryobacterales bacterium
TTTCTTTGGATCGAGGAACGCCTGCTACCGTTATTCCAACGCCAGGAAGAGAATCAGACAGCATTTGCAGCAAAATGCATGTAGTGATATCCGAAATGCGAGAGGATTTAGCACCGCGTTCGCTCGACGAACACAACAGTACAAGCTCGATGCAAGAGTGTTGTGTCTTAAATTCTATACCTACCTGTTTGCACAAGGATCTACAATTTTTGATGGATTGCGAGAGAGGAGCAAATGAGCACCACTAGAGACAATCATTATGTACAGCAGGCTCTGATGCGGCGATGGTCCAAAGATCTGAATAACATTTGGGTATATCGAACGCTTGTATCGCACCCGCGCGTACCCCAATGGCAGCTTAAACCAATAAAGGGTCTTGCCGTTGCGGAAAATTTTTACACCGTATTTTCTAGCGGGCACGCCATTGATGCTTTTGAGAAGTGGATCCAAGAAGAATTTGAAGATCCAGGTATCGAAGCCACTAATAAACTGGTAGACGGCACTCGGCTGACTCCCTTAGACTGGACGGCTATACAGAATTATGTGGCTGCCCAAGATCTGCGTACCCCGAGGAGCTATCTAGATTCGCAAAAGCGATTGCGTAAGGTACTGCCGTCGCTGCTTAATCAAGCATGGGATGAAGTCATTGAGGAACTCAGTACGGTACCCGCAGAAGAGACTTGTTCAGTTCCGTCCACAAGCCACGATGCATTCTCGAAGACAATACATGTTCAACTGGAACAACCGACAAACCATGTCAAAAACAATGGGTTTGTACGAGCGTCCGTCAGAATTGGACGAAAGTTTTGGACTACGTCAGTACGTGAGCAGCTGCTCCAGAATACAGAAATAATTCATTGTGAGCGTTGGAGTGTTGTTGAGCCTTTCGGAAATGAGCAATGGCCACTAACTGATCATCCCGTAGTGAGATTGAACTTCTATCAAACAGGTAAGTATAATTTTCACGGAGGTTGGGGGATGAAAGGTTCGGAGATCCTGATGCCAGTCTCTCCAAGACATCTTTTATATGCTCAAGTCGGCTCTAGGTTCCCGAATCGGTTCACTCTTTCTTCGAGTGGCACTTACTGCTTCCAACGATTCTTGCTTGAGCGAGCCCACAGATTCATCTTTGCCGCTGATATGAGTGATCTGTTTGCTCGTCTTCGACCCCGGGTCGTCGATCCCGAACGGTTTAGAGCCGAACAGAACGATTACAAGAAGTGGCAGCAAGAACAGGTCCAAGTAGAAGCCCTATTGAGTGCAAAGCCCTAATAGCCAGAGCTCCTCTCTTCCTCAGCCTTCAAGTGGGGAGAAGCTTGTGCAACAGGCTTGGATCGGCGATGCGGTGTTACTGCTATACGCCCGTCGCAAAGTGCTTGGCGATATCGGCAAGCTCGATGCAGCCATGTGTGCCCGGCTAACTTCGAATCAATTCTTAAGCAGCTTTGGCGAACCAACCAAAGTCGAAGCCGAGATTGGCAGAGTCTATGAGCAGGGAGGCTTGGAAGCCGCCTTTCTTTGGATCGAGGAACGCCTGCTACCGTTATTCCAACGCCAGGAAGAGAATCGCCTCCGCAAGAACCTGAGACGCTAAAATCATCGGAGCCCTCTTCGTCCCAGGCGTACAAGGAGCCCTCGTGTCTTCCCTCCATAAGTTTCTGAATTCCGTTCTGCTCTGCGCTTTAGGAGCGACCACCTTGCATGCGCAAACCACCCAGCCTGCGGTTAAGCCAGCGCAGTGGCAACGGATTGATGGTTTCGTCCCGATGTATTGGGACCAAACAAAGGGACGCATCCTATTTGAGGTTCCCAAGCTGAATGAAGACCTGCTCTACTTCGAAGGCGTCGCACAGGGCATTGGATCGGTAGCGCTCGGGGTTGATCGCGGCTCTACCCTTGGCTCCGCGGTCATCTACTTTGAACGGACTGGCCCTCGTATACAGGTTGTCGAACGCAATCTCAAGTTCCGGGCTCTGCACGGTAATGCGGCGTTGAAAGATGAGCTTCCAGATTCATTCGCCACTAGTGTCATCGCTTCACTGCCTATCGAGTCGGAACAGGATGGAAAGCTGATTGTTGACGCAACCGCTCTGTTGCTTCGCGACCCCGGCTTCAACGATTTGATACGGCAAAACAGTCAGGGCACTTACAAGCTCGATCCGTTGCGTAGTTCCATTTTTCTTCCAAGGACAAAGGGTTTTCCGCGCAATACAGAAGTGGAAGTTACCATGACCTTCGCCGCTGAGACGCCGGGCAAATTGCTCGAAGCAGTTGCGCCTGACGGGCACGCCGTGACTGTGCGGTTGCACCATTCGTTTGTCAAGCCGCCTGATCCAGGCTTTGTACCGCGAGCGGCGGACATTCGAATTGGCTCGCTACCGGTCAGCTTCAAAGACTACTCGGCACCTTACACGACTGAGACTGACGCACACTGGGTTGAACGATTACGGCTGG
>CALMAV010000024.1 GCA_937859895.1 uncultured Bryobacterales bacterium
CGGCTATACGCATCTTCGACGAGCACAAGCCGTTTTGTGGCCGCATTACCCTTTGGCATATGTCGAGATGTTTTCCCGAGACTTCGAGCGTATGGAGCAAGCTCGTTCACGGATCAATGTTCTACCTTTAGGATCGGGCGCTCTAGCCGGCAGCGGCTTCCCATTTGATCGCTGGGCTATGGCGAAGGATCTGCAGTTTCCGGCCATTACTCGCAACAGCATGGATGTTTCAGCCGACCGTGATTTTGCGCTCGACTTTCTCTATGCGTGCAGTACCGCCATGCTTCACCTCAGCCGCCTCGCCGAAGACTGGATACTCTACTCCAGCGAAGAGTTTCGCTGGCTGACTCTAGGTGATGGCGTCACGAGCGGGTCGAGCCTGATGCCACAAAAGAAAAATCCCGATTCGCTGGAACTGATACGGGGCAAAACGGGACGCGTCTTCGGCGACCTGACGTCTTTGTTTCTGACAATGAAAGGCCTGCCACTAACGTACAATCGCGACATGCAGGAGGACAAAGAACCGCTGTTCGATGCTTTTCACCACACTGCAGGGTCACTTAGCATGGCTGCGGCCGTGGCCGATTCGGTCGTACTTCATCCCGCCATTCCCTTGGCTGCGGCAGAAGACAGTTGGGTCATTGCAACTGACGTGGCTGAAGAGCTGGCTCGTACTGGAGTGCCATTTCACCGAGCTCACCAGTTAGTTGGTCAACTTGTTTTAGAAAGCACAAAGGCAGGCAAACGGCCGTCGGACTGGACAGGCGAGGCCCTGGCTTTGTTTGCACCGGAATTTCGTGAAGATATGGCGCGGCTGCTTCAGCCATTGGAAGGAATGAAGAGTCGCGAGCTTCCTGGAGGAACAGGACCGCAGGCCGTCAGCAAAGCACTTGCTGAGGCACGAGAGCGAGTAAGCTCCCTTGGCTTGCGGCTTCGGTCCTAACCTGGACGTATGAACAAGAGTTATCGTCAGGGCCAGATCCTTAAAACGATACGCTCCAAGCCAATCTACACGCAGGATGAGCTTGCCCGCGAGTTGGGCGGATTAGGTATCCAAACGACTCAGGTAACGCTTTCTCGCGATATGCGTGACCTTGGGTTGGTGAAGACTGCTGAAGGTTATCGGCAGCTCTCTACCGAGCCCGGTGGTCCTGAACTGGAGACCGTTGCCAACGAATATTTGCAGGACATCCGGGTAGCCCAGAATTTAGTGGTGCTTCGGACCTCGCCGGGTAACGCGAACACCCTCGCTGTCACTATTGATCGCGAAGAATCAGAAGAGATAGTGGGAACCGTGGCTGGCGACGATACGGTTCTGGTCATCACCTTGGATAATAAGGCGGCAAGCAAATTCCGGCAGCGCCTGATCGAGATGGTTTCAAGTTAATGGTGGTGGTGATGATTGTGATCGCAAACGGCGTGGCGGCCATCGGGAGTCAGGGAGCAGCCATTCTCGTGCAGCATGCAGGGAACATGCTCAAACTGAATGGTCGCGTGATGGATACCGAAGCCGGCCAGCACCTGCGTTAAACGCTTCAGAATTCCTTCACTCGAGGAGGGCGGCATGTCCTCAATCAGCACATGGGAACTAAGGGCGTGGGTGCTGGATCCAAGACTCCAGATATGCAAATCATGCACATCAAGAACGCCGTCTACTCCGGCCATTGCAGCAGTTACATTGCTTAACTCGATGCCGCGCGGGAGCCCTTCCAACAGAATATTCAGTGATTCGCGTGTGATGTCCCACGCTGTGTAAACAATGAAGACAGCAAGCGCAATGGAGAGAACCGGATCGATGAATGACCATCCGGTGAAGTGGATCGCCACTGCTCCGATAATAATTGCCACCGCTCCTACCGCGTCGCCAGCCATATGGACTACAGCAGCCCGAATATTCAGATCGGACCTATTGCCGCGAGTCAACGCAAACACAATGGCGCCATTGAGAGCGAGGCCGATTCCGGCGACCCACATCATGGTGCGATCATTGAGATCCGCTGGATGGATCAGGCGCGAAACGGCTTCGAAGAGAATATACCCTGAGACGACGATCAGCGTGATCGCATTTACAAAAGCGGTGATAACGCCAGCTCTTTGGTAGCCGTAAGTCTTGCGATGATTTGCTGGCCTGTCCTGCCAGGCGAAACCAATTGCGGCCAGTAGAAGCGCAATTGCGTCCGTAAAGTTGTGCCCCGCGTCAGAGAGAAGAGCTAAGCTATGAGCCTGAAAGCCGGCAACCACCTCGAGAGCCGTAAAGCCGAGAGTTCCAATGAGAGAAGCATAGAGAACCCATCCCGTGGTGGTTGTGTGGTGGTGATGGTGATGAGCCAATCGTAAAACCCTCTGCTTAAGGTTACGACAAAAATCGTGGCTGTCGCTTGCTACTAATGATCCTGGGGCTTCTCGCCCGGCCTGTAGAGAGAGGGAACTTTTTTCTTTTCATCCTCTGTTGCTGCTTGGGTTTTCTTGCGTTCAGCTGCCTCTTTGGCCGGCATCATAGCTTCGCGGTCTCGCTTCTCTTTACTGTCCTCCGCAGCCAGGTCGGTGGTTCTTTTGTGCGCATCAGCCAGTGACAATTCCCGACTGTCG
>CALMAV010000025.1 GCA_937859895.1 uncultured Bryobacterales bacterium
CAACGGTGTATAGCGGGAAGCTGAGCAAAAGGCTTACAGCCACACCGATCCTAGAACTCTTCATAAATCACCGGCCAACAGCAGTTACGGCGGTAGTTGTAATACCACCGAGTCCTCCGAGCAGAAAAACTTCCGTTCCCTGCCATGCTTAGGAATCCCCGAGCTCTGATAGATCTCGCCTCTCGGTGAACCACGCTCAGGGCCTACATCCTGGCTCCAGGATCATACAGTAGCTCCAAGAAGCGACTCACGCCACTTTCAATCGCAACCGAATCAATGATGTTGCGAGACGCAGCTTCAACTGGAAGAGCCTGTTATCGGCAATGCCACCATCAAGAACTTTGGCGCCTGCCATGCGAGTTACGGTTTGACAGACCTGTTGCATTGCCCTCTCGCCACTGATCTCCTGGGAGATTGGAGTCTGATTTGTACTAAGCACGGGTGATGTGCCCCAGATCTGTACCAGGTGTAAGTGGAGTGCCCGGTTAACAACCGAAGCTTTCCTTTCCGCTAATAATGGAACTCTTGGGCAGAACGGGGGCAGTGTCAAGATCGGCGCGAGCCAAAGCGCTCTGTACGCTCTGAATAACGTTCGTGCGTATACGCCTCGGAGAAGCACTCCCGGTCGTCGCTCCTAGAACCGCTATGGCCAATTGAGAACTACTGTTTCGCCGACGAGTTAAAATCCAAAGATGGCATACGTAATCGCCGAACCCTGTATCGGCACTAAAGACAGCGCTTGTGTGGACGCCTGCCCGGTTGACTGCATTCACCCTAAGAAGGATGACGCGAAGTTCGAAGGCGAGGAGATGCTCTACATCGATCCCGTTGAATGTATTGATTGCGGCGCCTGCGTTCCAGTCTGTCCCGTTTCGGCGATATTCGCGCTGGATGACCTGCCAGAGAAGTGGGCCGATTTCTCCGGTAAGAATGCTGCCTTCTTCGGCCGTTAACTTATTCTGATCTAGCTTTGTTGCCTAGGCCGATACGTGGCACTCGAGGTGTCGGTCTCCCACACTTTTACAAAAGAGACCTGCGCGCTCGATAGGTCTTTCTGCACTTCTTCGCAGATGAACTTTGCAATGTTCTCGGCAGACGGATTTACCAGATCGAACGGTTTTAGATCGTTGATGAATTGGTGGTCCAGGTACTCGCTGGTTGCTCGGAGCCGTTTCTTCAAATCGGCAAAGTCGTAGAGCAATCCGTTTTCGTCAAGTTCAGGACCTTCTATCGCCACCTGCACACGGTAGTTGTGTCCGTGCACGTTTTCGCATTTGCCATGGTAGTTCCGCAAAGCGTGGCCGGCGGCAAACGTATGTTCTACACAGATCTCAAACATCGAAAAAGTCTTGTACGTCTCCTAATTTGTCGGTAAACCGATAGGGCGGCAAGCTATCTCGAAAGATCTTGCCGTACGCCTGTTTGGTGATCCTATTATCCAGCAGAGCCAGTACGCCCCGATCCGTTGTACTGCGGATCAATCGCCCAAATCCCTGTTTAAGCGTTAAGGCTGCTTGTGGAATCTGGTAGTCGCGAAAAGGATCGCCGCCGCTTTCACGCACATTCTGCGCTCGTGCTGCAATCACCGGATCGGATGGAACAGCGAACGGCAACCGGTCAATAATGACGCAACTTAGCTGCTCGCCCTGCACATCGACTCCCTGCCAGAAGCTGGAAGTTCCAAACAGGACCGCCCCGCGCTGATTGCGAAAAGCTTCCAGTAAGGCTGACCGGGGCGCGTCACCATGCAGGAGCAGCGGAAAATCCAACTCATCTTTCAAGCGGTCGTAGACTGCGCGCATCTGCTGATAACTGGTAAACAAGACGAAAGCGCGGCCGCCTGATGCTTCTAGAATGCCCTGCACTTCCCTTGCTGCTCGTTCTGTGAACAGGTTCGATCGAGGGTCAGGCAACTGCGGCGGAACATAGAAGAGGACCTGGCGTGCAAAGTCATATTGACTGTCTACCCGCAGAGTACGCACCTGCGGCAACCCGAGCCGGGTCTGCGTGTAGTCGAAGGTTCCGGCGACTGTCAAGGTGGCCGAAGTCAGGATCACCGAAGGCACCCGATCGAACAGTCGCGCCGATAAGGTCTGGGATAGATCGATGGGAACGGCTTGCAGGTGAACGCCACGCTGTCGCCGGTCGGTCCAATACACGAACTTGTTGTCGGCCTCTTCCACCCAGAAGCGCAGCCCCTGTTGGATCAATCGTGCACGCCTCACCAGCGGCAACGTGTACTCGACCGCATTAGCCGTCACCTCTAACCGTGCGCACAGATACTCGAGCGACAGTGTTAGCTCCGCATAGCTTTCGCCGTGCTGTTCGAGAAAGCGCCGATGGTTACTAAAGGCGTTTCTGCCCTCATGGGGGAACAATGCAAAGAACTGCTCATTCCGATCACCCAAGTCGATCAGCGCCCGATCAATCTCGGGCGAGGCGAACAGCTTCTGGCGCGAGACATCCGCCACATCGCGAATCAGATGCTGCACCTGATAGTTGCTGACGCTCATGCCGAAGTACTGGCCGGCGATGTCTTCAATCTCGTGCGCTTCGTCGAAGATCACCGCCCCATAGTCAGGCAGCAATGCGCCAAACGCTTGGTCGCGCATAGCAAGGTCAGCAAAGAAGAGATGATGATTCACGATGATGACGTCGCTCTCGACAGCGCGCCGGTGCATCTCCGTTATGAAGCAACGATCAAACTGCGGGCACTTCTGTCCCGCGCACATTTCACTACGTGCATCCAGTCGCGGCCATAACGTGCTGCGTTCAGGCAGTACAGCCAATTCAATGCGGTCGCCCATCTGCGTTGTCTTTTCCCAGTCGCGAATCAACTGATACTCGCGTACTTCCTCCAAGCCGTGCAGCACCGGTTCGCGCTCTGCGTCATAGAGTTTTTGCCGGCAAAGGTAGTTGTTCCGACCCTTCATGTAACAGACCGAAAGCGGCTTCTCGAACAGAGTCTGCAGAAACGCGACGTCCTTGAAAAACAGCTGCTCCTGTAGATTTTTTGTGCCGGTCGAGATCACCACACGCTTGCCCGATTTCAGCGCCGGAATCAGGTACGCCAGCGTCTTGCCGGTTCCGGTTCCGGCTTCCACCAGCAGATGTTTCCGCTCCCGCAGCGCCTCCTCCACAGCCTTCGCCATCTCGAGTTGGCCCTGCCGAAACTCATATTGCGGATGCGACTGCGCGAGCAAGCCCCCCTGCGAAAAGAACGAATATAAGCTCGTCAACTTCCTACCACCCTGGACCTCTCGCGCAAGCTACACTCAAACTACCAGCCGACCCCGGCTCGTACCCCAGCCCTTCCCTGCACCATGGCGGATGAAATCGTCTACCTCTCCGAGCTGCTAGGCCTCAAGGTCTTTGACCTTAAAGGTCGACGCATCGGCAGGCTTAGAGACGCCGCTTTGGTACCCCTGATTGATCCGGTGCGGCTCGATCGGTTTTTAGTGGGCGCCGGCGCGGTCTGGCTCAGCATCAGATATGACCAGGTTCAGCGCATCACCGACGATGGCATACATCTGAAGAACGAGAACCTGACTCCCTACCATTCTGATGAGTACATGCTGCGAATGGTGCGCGATCTTCTTGACCAGCAGATTATCGATGCGCAAGGGCACAAGGTGGTCCGGGTCAATGACATCACGTTCGTCCGGGAGCGCGAAGGCGATCTCGATGTTCTGCACGTGCTGGAAGTCGACATCGGGTTGCGCTCTATTCTACGGCGAGTGTTGCAGGGCGTTGTTTCGCCGCGTTTGATTCGCCGGTTGCAGGATCGCATTCCTTCCAACTCCATCCGTTGGGAATTCTGCAATATTTTGGAAGCCGATCCGCAGCGCCGCGTCCGTCTTAACATCTCAAATAAGCTGCTCGAACACATGCATCCCGCCGATCTCGCCGACATCTTTGAGGAGCTCGGCCATGAGGATCGCGACGCACTCTTTAGCACCATGGACAACGAATCGGCTGCTGAGCTTTTGAGCGAAGTTGAGCCGGATGTTCAGATGCACATGATTGAGTCACTGAAGACTGAGAAAGCAGCAGACATCCTCGAAGAGATGGAGCCCTCCGAAGCCGCTGCTCTTCTGAACGAAATGGAGGAGGAGCGGTCTGAGCAGATCCTGGACGAAATGGAGCCTGAGGAGAAGGAGGAGGTAGAGGATCTACTTGAGTTTTCCGACAACACTGCGGGCGGCTTGATGAATACCAGCTTCCTGACGTTCCGGTCTGACTTCACCGTCGCCGAGTGCATGGCCGAGCTTCGGAAACACGAGGATCTGCTCGAATACTTGCACGACCTCTTCCTGGTTGATGAGCAGGAGCATCTGAAGGCCATTCTTCCCCTAGCTCGCCTATTCTTTGCACCGGGCGATGCGCTCCTATCCGCATATGCCACCGAACAGGTGCTGTCGATTCACTCAGAAGAGAAGCTCGATCTCGTTGCCGAAATGTTTGACCGCTACAACCTGCTTTCGCTGGCAGTGGTCGACGACGACAATAAGATCATCGGTGTCATTTCGGTGGACGATGTGGTGGCGCTGCTACGTAGCGAGTAGGGCTGCTCCCGCCTTGGCGATTTCGGACCCAGCTGACATTCACGGGTCAACTTTTCGTTACAATAGGTACAGAACGCAGTACTAGACGTCTGGGAGTGGCACGAAGGAGCATCCTCTCAGGCAGTCCTTCCCTCAAAACTACTCACACCAGATGGCGCAAGCACAAGACCCCACGTTGGGCGTTAACAGTTGGTTGGAGGAAGAACTCTTCCATCAGTATCAATTTGACAGGACAAGCGTTGATGCAGGTTGGACAAGCCTCTTCAACGAAGCTCATACCAATGGAACTACGCCGGTAGAGCCCAGCGTTCCTACTGGGCCGCCGACTCCCCAGACTGATCCGCCGAGGGAGTTGCCAAGCGAGCAGGAGCCCCCCGCGCCATCTTATCCGGAGCGTGACCCGGGCCCGTCCCCAACGCCCATTGGAGATCCTCCTTCCTCATCAGGGGCGCCACAAGAAGTGGTTGCCAAGTCGGTCGAAGCGCCTGGGCCTCAGTCCTCTCCTGGAGTAACGGCAATTACCCATGCGCCCGCTGGTGCGCCTGCTCGTCCCGAGCCGAAAGCCTCGAATTCGAACGACCAATTGATTCCGCTGCGTGGTGCTGCCGCCCGCATTGCGGAGAACATGACGGCTAGTTTGTCCATTCCGGTGGCCACGTCACAACGGCAGATTCCTGTTCGTGTGATTGAAGAGAACCGGAACCTGATTAACAAGCAGCGTGCGCTGCAGGGTCGGGGCAAGCTGAGCTTCACTCATCTGATTGCCTGGGGCATTGTGAAGGCTCTGAAGTCCAATCCTTCGCTCAACCATGCGTACGCAGAGTCGTCGGGTGAACCTTTTCGCGTTGTTCGCAACCATGTCAACATCGGGCTTGCTGTCGATGTGCCGGGCAAGGATGGGTCGCGATCGCTGAAAGTCCCCAGCATCAAGAATTCGAACGGCATGAGCTTCGCTCAGTTTGTTGCCGCCTATGACGACATTGTCGTTCGGGCCCGCAGTAACAAGCTGCAGGTTTCCGACTTCGAAGGCACAACCATTTCCCTTACGAATCCGGGCACAGTCGGTACGCTCGGCTCGGTTCCGCGCCTTATGCCCGGCCAGGGCGCCATCATCGCAACAGGCGCCATCGACTTTCCAGCTGAGTTTGCCGGAGCCAGTGAAGAGACGCGCGCCATGCTCGGTTTGAGCAAGGTGCTGATGATTACCTGTACCTATGACCACCGCATCATTCAAGGTGCTGAGTCGGGAGCATTTCTCGCCAAGTTGCAAGGCGCTCTGCAGGGAGAAGAAAGCTTCTACGAAGAGATCTTCCGCGATCTGAAAATTCCGTACATGCCGATTCGCTGGCAGACGGATGTGCAGATCACTCCCTCACGCTATGGCGCAGTGAACGCTGATGTAGCCAAAGAGGCCGCGGTGATTCAGCTCATCAACTCTTACCGGATTCGCGGGCATCTACTTGCCAACACTAATCCGTTGGGCAGCGATCCCGCTTATCATGCCGAGCTCGATCCTGCTTCTTACGGGCTCTCCATTTGGGATCTCGACCGGCCTTTCCTTGCAGGCGCGGTAAAAGCTCCGAGCGGCGCGATTGCATCGTACATGCAGCCGTTCGAAACTTTGCGTGAGATCATCGACCGCCTCCGCTCAACGTACTGCGGAACGATTGGCATTGAGTACATGCATATCCAGGACCCTCACGAAAAGCAGTGGCTCCAGGAATACATGGAAGCGTCGACGAACCTTTGGAAGCTCGATGACGGTATCCGGCATAGGATTCTCAATCGCCTGGTGCAAGCCGAGGAGTTCGAGCAATTCTTGCAGACCCGTTTTGTGGGACAAAAGCGGTTTGGCTTAGAAGGTCTGGAAACATTCATCGTCGTGCTGGACGAGATTTTGGAACGCGCTGCGAACGATAACGCAGTTGAAGCGGTGATCGGCATGGCGCATCGCGGGCGCTTGAACGTCCTTGCAAATATTGTTGGCAAGTCCATGACTCAGGTGTTTTCGGAGTTCGACGGTGAGCCCGATCCGGAGACAGTCCAGGGTTCAGGCGACGTAAAGTATCACCTGGGCGCCAGCGGCATCCATCGTTCAGCCAAAGGCCGGGAAATTCTGGTGTCGGTGGCCTTTAATCCTTCTCATCTCGAAGCTGTCGATCCCGTTGTCGAAGGTCTTGTCCGGCCCAAGCAAGATCGCATCGGGGATGAAAAGCGTGAGCGTGTGATTCCCATCCTCGTTCATGGCGATGCGGCTCTCATCGGGCAAGGCGTCGTTGCCGAAGTGCTGCAGCTCTCCCAACTCGAAGGCTACAAGACTGGCGGTACGATTCACATCGTCACCAATAATCAAATTGGCTTTACCACCAACCCGCTGGATAGCCGAAGCAGTGTCTATTGTACGGATGTTGCGCTCTCCGTTCAGGCACCTATATTTCACGTGAACGGCGATGATCCTGAAGCATGCCTGCGCGTTGCGCAACTGTCCTACGACTATCGGCAGCGTTTCAACCGTGACGTGGTAATCGACGTTATCGGCTACCGGCGTCAAGGTCATAACGAGGCTGACGACCCCAGCTACACGCAGCCGGTGATGTATCGCAAGATCAAGGCAACGCCGAGTGTCACTACCCAGTATGCCGATCGTCTGGTACGCGAGAAGTTTGTCGACAAGGACTACGTTGCCAATCTTCGTAGCCTCTCCCGAAATAAGCTGAATGGGCTCTACGATCAAGCTAAAAAGCAACGTGAACAATTCGCAACGGAAGATATGTCCGATGCGCCTTTCGAGCAGGTCAATCAGCCTATTCCTTCCACCGCCGTTGATTTGCCGCTGATACGGCAGATTGTGGAAGGCTGCACCACTCTGCCCGAATCCTTCAATCTTCATCCCAAGTTGAAGGGTCTGCTGGAGAAGCGGCGTGAGGTTCTGAGAGGCGCTCCAATCGACTGGGGCTTTGCCGAGACTTTGGCTTTCGGCAGTCTGGTTTTGGAAGGGACGCCGGTCCGCCTTACTGGTGAAGATGTCTCGCGCGGTACCTTCACGCAGCGCCACTTGAAATTCTCTGACTACGAAACTGGCGAGGGTTATATCCCGCTTCAGCATCTGGACTCTGAACAGGCCAGGATCGAAGTGGTTGACAGCCTCTTGAGCGAATACGCGGCCATGGGCTTTGAGTTCGGCTACAGCGTTGCCGATCCACTCACCCTTGTGCTTTGGGAAGCGCAGTTCGGTGACTTCGTCAACGGCGCTCAGATCATTATTGATCAATTTATCTCCTCAGCTGAGTCCAAGTGGAACCAGCCGAGCGGTCTCGTTCTGCTGCTTCCGCATGGCATGGAGGGGCAAGGTCCTGAGCACTCTAGTGCGCGCATGGAACGCTTCCTGCAACTCTGCGCAGAGAACAATATGCAGATCTGCAACTGCACCACTCCGGCGCAATACTTCCACCTCCTTCGCCGCCAGATGTACGGCGGTGTCGATCGGCGCGGCATGCGTAAGCCGCTGGTGGTGATTACGCCCAAATTCCTGCTCCGCTATGCAAAAGCCACTTCTCGCATTGAGGACCTGACGAGCGGAACTTTTCAGGAAGTGTTGGGCGATACACAGTACCTCGGCAGCGGTGTTAAGCGTGTCCTTCTTTGTACTGGTAAGGTCTACTACGACCTAATCAACAAGCGGGAAGAACTCGGGCGTAGCGATGTGGCTGTAATCCGCTTGGAACAGCTATATCCATTTCCCGTACAGCGCTTGGGTGATGTTCTGCGGCGCTACTCAGACGCTGAGCTGTACTGGGTTCAGGAAGAAGCTGAAAATTACGGTGCCTGGAGCTTTGTGGACCGCAACATCCAGGCTGTGATCAATCCAACCAGTACAACAGGCCGGAGGCGCTTACGCTATGTGGGCCGACCTGCAGCAGCTAGCCCCGCGACAGGCAGCCATAAAGCCCATGCAGAGCAGCAAGCTGCTTTGGTGGAGGATGCCTTTGCCGCTACTCCCGGAGCAACGAAAAAGCCTCGGCAGTTAATTCGCAAGAACGTTAGCAGAGCCTAAGTGACTGGTACGTTGAAGTGCAGTAGGGCTATCCGGTTCTTCTGCACTTCTAACTCGGTCCAGCTGCCGTTATCGAGCGTGGGAAACAAGTCGCGATAACGGCTAGGCGCAACACCAAGCAAGTCACAAAGCACCAACCGGATTAGCGTGTTATGCGTTACTGCCAGCACGCATTCTTCTCCACAATTTGCGTAATCAAGCAGTGCTTCTCGTCCTCTGTGCAAAACTTCTCTGGGTTGCTCTCCCCCGGGTAGCCAATGTGCAAACGGGTCTCGCTGAAAATTTGCAAATTGCTCTGGAAATTGCTTGCTCATCTCTCCAAGCGCTAACCCCTCTCCCTGCCCAAAATGAATCTCGCGTAACCGGTCGTCAACGGTCGCTGCCATTCCAAGTGCTTCCTCTATCGGCAGCATTGTCTGTCTTGCCCGAAGCAGTGGTGACACAGCTAACTTCATGATTCCGGCCTCTTTCGCCCATTGCCCTAATGCCTGTGCTTGCTGGTGTCCTCGTTCACTTAAGGGCACATCGCTGGATCCGGCATAACGGTTCTCCCCCTGCCAGATAGTCTCGCCATGCCTCACCAGAATGAGCCGGCTCAAGCTGTTCTACCTTCACGTTGCACTGAGCACCCATTACCTACTGGTAGCCAGCATTCGCTCAATTGCATCGCAAGCCGCGCCTTCTCCATCTTCCCTACGCACAGCCGCGCCCACCTCCTCTGCCTTCTGCCCAAAGCTCGGTTTGCCAAGTAATCGCTTCAGCTCCGCAGCCGCAACGCTTGCCGAGTAACGCCGTCTCTCTACCCATCGAGCCACGCCAATTCTTCTCAGCCGCTCTGCATTATCTGGCTGGTCATGCGCCCACGGAACGACCAGCATCGGCTTGCCCGCCCGTAGACTCTGGCCGGTGGTCCCAATTCCACCCTGGTGCACAATAGCCGCCACTCGCGGCATCACTTCGGAGTAGGGCAGGTAGTCAGTGACCAAGACTGATTCTGGAACTTCTTTCGGCAGTTGCGCTCTCTCCACATCTCCCACCAGCAAAATGGCACGTCCACCAATCTGCTGAATGGCGCGCAGACTTTCCCCGTAGAAATCGCCTGCCTGCAAAACTGCGGATGAGCCAAGCGTAAACAACACGGGCGGCTTTCCTGCTTGAAGGAACTGTTCCAACTGGCCGGGTCGTTCGCGCCGGGAACGCGCTTCTGATCCCGGTAGCCCCTCTCCCAGACGATCAAAGAAGACAAAGCCGGTCTGCGTTAGTGGCGCGGGCCAATCTATTTGAGGTTCCGCGAAATGGCGCGAGAACAAAGCCAGCGTTCCATGGGGCGAAAACTGTCCGCGCGTCACCGGATTCTCGGCAGGAGGTGGTAAGCCCACGCTTCGGCGCAACTCCAGGATAGGGCCAATCCACTTGCCCACCTCTCGTTCAGCAATCGCCAGTAGCAGGCGGAAAATCTTCGGGCCGAAGCGGTACAAATGCCTCGCCCAGGGTGCTGGCGCCACCACCGATGGGTCCATCGCGGAAAAGAACACTGCCGGTTGCAGCGCCACGGACGCCCAGCGCATTCCGAACAGTTCGCCGACAATCGGTCCAGCGTATCCGGCCGCGTGCGTCAGTAGCAGATCTGCACCCTGGCAGGCAGGCTGTAGATCCTCAAAGCTCTGTTTTACCTGAGGGATCAGGTAATCGCGCAGCAGATACTCAGTGCCGCGACGGTTGTCCCACAGCTTGGCGGTGAACTCCGGCTTGTCGACTAAGTCTCCAACATCAGGGCGTACCGCGGCAAACTCCAATCCTTCAGCCTCAATCTTTCGCCGGTAAACACCAGAGGTAGCGACAACGGCCGTATGTCCACGACGCTGTAGCGCAATGGCAAGGGCTAGATAAGGATGCAGGTCGCCTAGCGAGCCAAAGGTGTTCAGAATGATGCGAGCCATGACAAAAGCTTTGGAGAAGCTTACTTAGCAATACTAATGAAGATCATGCTTGTGTGTTCGGTTTGCGGAAGCCAGTCGTTCATCGACAAAGCGGTTTTGTGGGATGAGCTCTCTACACAGTGGCAGTTATCTCCAGAGGAACGACGGTACATTGACCGGCAACAAGGAACAGCATGCATTGCTTGCGGGGCGAATCTACGGTCTATTGCTCTGGCTGATGCGATTCGCAGTGCTTTCGGAACTCCCCTGCTACTGAATGAATTCGTCGCCACTGTCGAAGCAAAAAACCTTTCTGTTTTAGAAATCAACGAGGCTGGGCTGCTGAGTCCCACATTCCGCACTCTTCCGAAGCATACCCTTGCAATGTATCCGGCCATCGATATTCATGCTCTGCCGTACTCGTCAAATCAGTTCGACCTTGTCATTCACTCCGATACTCTGGAGCACGTGGCGCAACCTGTGGCTGCTCTAGCCGAGTGCCGGCGCGTCACTCGGCCCGGAGGCTGGCTCTGTTTTACGATTCCCACCGTCGTTGGTCGATTAACACGAAGCCGTGATGGTTTGAAAAAGAGCTTCCATGGCGACGCCAATGTGTCTTCCGACGATTGGATTGTCCACACCGAATTCGGTGCCGACATGTGGTGTGCTGTGTTGCGAGCTGGCTATTCGGCTTGCACGATTCACTCGGTGGAGTTTCCTGCAGCGTTAGCAATCAGTGCTCAAAAGTGAACAAGCGGATGGCGGAAACCAGTGAAGCGAACATCCCGGCCCGAAGTGTTCTCGTGTCCGCTTTCGGACTCCATCTCCGCCGTGCCTTGGCCTATATCGAGCACAATCCGGTTCGCTCCGGTCTGGTAAGCC
>CALMAV010000026.1:0-3847 GCA_937859895.1 uncultured Bryobacterales bacterium
AGTTGGATGGTCACCTTTGAAGCTCCTTGCTGACCGGGCTGCGCGGTAATAAACGTAACCTGGTCTCCGTTATACGAAGGAAAGATGTTGAGATCGAGCGCCACTTCTTTCACCGTGTAACTCAGCGGCTTATTAATCGCTTTCACCGCCAGAGTTTCGCGGGTCTTGTCGAGTTCGACGACAAGCGAATCCACAAAGTCCTCCAACTGCCAGGCAGTGTTCTCATTCGGCATCAGGATCTCGATCCAAGTCTGCGGAGAAGCTTATTTTGTGGAAGGACGGCCGCAGAGAAGTGTCCACATAGTAAAGAGGAGGCGTCGAGCCGATCTGCAAAGCGCCCTTTTCATCGCGGAAGACATTCAACTCCAGCGGGGACTCGATTTCATAGCGTTCGATGTAAGTTCGTACGCTGGCATCTTCATCGACGATCGGTGCACGAAACGATAGCATGCGCTCAAGGATGCGCCCGAATGGTACGAAAGCTTCATCCATCGCTAGCCTTTGCCTTTTTGCGGTCCTCCGTCGGGGATGCCGGCGAAGTTAGTGCAACCTTATTCGAAAAGTCCGCGGCAAACCCGTCAAAGACGTATTCCGGAACGTTCTCATTCGAGGAGTCGTCAGTGGGTGCGTCTTTTTCGTCAGAAAACGTTCGTACCTGCATTGTTTGCTCCCTACTGCTGCGATCGCAAGCCGATTATCCGCGCCGAAACAGGCAGAGGCAATCGCGCCTTCTGCTCAGTTACGGCGACTACTTGGCCCGATTCATTCGTTTTGCTGAGAAGATTCAAAGTGAACTCAAATAGCTTAAATACCGGGATAACCCAAACGAGCCCCCGTTCGGCAGCCTTGCCTTTTAGCTTGACGTTGTAGACGAGTTCGCCCGCATTCGTCCGGGCAATCGACTCACTCTTCACTGCTTCCAGTTTTTCCGCATTGAGAGCAGACTCACCGTCCCAGAGCGGCAGAAGCTTGTTTAGTTCCGCGATGCTTAACTCGATGCCTGCCTTCATGCGTCCCTCGGTTCTATCGGTTAAGCTCTCCTGGTCTATCGGTCCGCGGAGGAGTTTAGTTTGCATTAAGCCATTCGACTCTTGCGTTGGAGACAGTAAAACCGAGTACTTTACATTCGCGTCTAACTCCCACAGGTACTTCATGTTGTCTCCGGCAGTGCCATCCAGCAGAGGCGCTTCCCAGATCTTGTTCCAGAAAGGGCGGTACTTCTTCATATCCGTCAGCTCTCGCTCAGGGCCTACCTCTTTTGCTTGGTCTTTCACAAAGTATTTGTTAACGACAACGATGTTGGACGAGCCAAGCGCGGCATGTTCGACCCCGGTGGCGGCACTCCGCCATCGCAACTGCACCACAACGGCGATGTCTCTATTCGCGGGTAGATGAGACAGATCATCCAGCGAGAACGCGAAGGCGCGTGTACTGTTTGCAGCGAGATCCTTCTCTTTGAACGTCTTTTCGAGAAATAGCGAATGATCCGATACGTCTTTAAAGAAGAATTTGACTATCGCTTTAGGAAGAGGCGCTTTCGGGATAGGATCGCCTATCACCAGCCGCAGATTGAGTTGGATTGGAGCGCCTCGGGAGAACAGAAGTTTCGTTGAGCCGTTCCA
This sequence comes from uncultured Bryobacterales bacterium, assembly GCA_937859895.1. Taxonomy (GTDB): domain Bacteria; phylum Acidobacteriota; class Terriglobia; order Bryobacterales; family Bryobacteraceae; genus Bog-105. Next base: position 1,623 of record CALMAV010000026.1, read on the forward strand.
GGGAAGCGCCTCTGCCATCACAAAGGAAAGTATGGCTTTACTTGGAGTGGGAGCGGCTTCGCTGCCGGTCAGGGACAGGCTCTTTCCGATGGAGGGCTTTACCGGCACCAATGCCGGAGAAGTGGGCGCCGTCAAAGCTGGACTCCCCGCCGCTGGGTCTGATCCCTGCCCTGAAGACGCTTGGGTCAGGAGTTTGATGAGTGCATCTATCGAGGCCTGGTCGGGCGCCTGGCCTGGGCTTAGCGTGGAGCGGGCTTGCCCCAGTTGTTCCAGCAGCATTCGCCGGTTTACCTCAGAGAGAATATCTGTAACAATTTTGTTATCCGCTTGCTTCAGCTGTACTCTCTTCTGGTTTGCTTCATTCATTAACTGTGGAAGGATTTGCACTAGTGGCCCGATCAGCGTCCCGATGACGGCATCGTCGATGCCGAAGATGAAGGGATGGGACAAGTTGTTGCCATAGCCGTCCGCGCCCGTTCGTGAGAACCGGTTACTGCGCTCGTTCGCACTGAGAGACTGCATTCCACTAAGTGTCGATCCCGTGCCGGAGAGACTTCCAAGCAAGGTTTTCAGAATCAGTGACACAATACCTGCGCCGTCGGTTCCATCATTCGAGGTTGCTGGACCCGCACCTCCGTTTTTCCCTGGAGCGCCTTGGGTTCCACTGAGCGTCTTCATCACGGTTGGCGCAGCAAATTTTATAATTCCCGATAGAAGATCCTCCAGCGATGCGGCCTTAGAATACGTCTCGCCGTAAGTTGCGCATGGAACAGTTCGGGGCTGCCTGAAAGTGCCTATCCCGTTCATAGCATCAAGCTCCGAGAAGGACCTGCCGAAACCACCACGGCGGATTGGGTTAATGGTTGTGACGCCAACAGGTAGCCGAACCACTTCTGAGAATGCCGGCGACTTCCCAGCGGGAGTTTTAACGCTGAGTAACTGAATATAGCCATTGCCATTGTCGAAGCGAGCGATGGGAATGGCAATCTCATTACTTAAACTCAATAGACCGCTGTCGTTCCCATTACGAGCATTGACAGCAGTCGAGAACGAGACATTGTCAATCCAGTCAATTCCGCCTTTCCGCTCGACCCCCTTTCCGATTCTTAATTGGTAAAATTTGTTGGTTCCGATATCGATATTGAACTTTGCAGCCGGTTGTTGAAAGGCAAGCAGCTGTAGGATTGCCAAGGCCATTGGGACACATGTTTATCGCGCGGGCGCAGCAGGTGCGCCAGGAGCCCCTGGGGCAGGCTGTTTCAACGCGGCCGTTCCGCCGTCGGCATACATCGTGGCGAAATTATCCAGTTTGAAGTAGTCAGTCTTGAACTTGATGTTTACTTTTCCATGTAACTTGGCACTTAGTTCATCACTAGTCGTTTTGTCCGAAGTATTGATCTGGATATTCGTGTTCGTGTCTTCAATGCTTCCGCTGGGACCGCCAAACAAACCGCCGAGCGGGGAATCGTAGCTTGCACTCACCGAAGCTACGTTGATGTTTTGATCCTCGTGATGGGCTTTGCTGTTGCGGTTGCCGGTAACGGAAAAATCAACGCTCGCCTCAATCTCACCTTTTTCAACAACTAGTCGCGTAACACCCATTAGAAGAACTTCCCTTAAGGCCGCTCGGTGTTCTTTCGCCATATTGATCTTGGCTTCCAGAACATCCCGTTTTACCTCGGCATCTTCCAGGTCATGTTTTTCTCCTTCCGGCGTTGTCAGGGCAAGTTTACTGCTTCCATCCGCCGCCTTCTCGGTCGTAACGTTGTACTTGTCGCCCTTGGTTTCTGCTAACTTCGCGAAGGTGTCGTCGTCCTTCACCTTCTTCAAGAAGTCCGCGGACGACTTAGTCGCTTCCTTCATCAGCTTGATGTAGGTGTCGGTCTGCTGTTTCATCACTTTAAGGTTGGCATCGAAGACAGCCTTCAGCAGGTCGGCCACAAACTTCGGAAAATCAACCGAGTCCACCAGTTCTTTAAAAGACTTGGTGTCTCCCTGGAATCCCGGATCGTAACCCTTGTAACACATGTCGGCTCCAGAATCAGTGGCCATAGGTCTGGAGATCCCGCGTTTATCGTGCTCTTTATCGATATACTCTTGCACCAGCGAAAGGTAAATGCTCTTCTGTTCCTCAAGCGGCATGGCTTGAAACACCTTGCTGCCGCCAAGAACATTTCGGGCCATAGAGCGGGCGATGTTTTTCACCTGCGGGTCAGTAGAAGAGC
>CALMAV010000026.1:3857-8069 GCA_937859895.1 uncultured Bryobacterales bacterium
GAGTCATAAAATTGCTCCAAAGCGTATCGGACTAGAAGTCCCACTCATCCTTGCCGGCCGCGGGAGGGGCAGTCTGGGCAGGCATGGGAGCAGCTTCCATTGCAGGCTTCCGGTAACTATTCTGCCGGCCATCGGAATCGTCGTCTTGCTTCTTCAAATCGTCACTTAGCGCTTCCTGCAGGATGCTCTGGGTGGTAATGAATGCATCCACGCTGCTGATAAAAGCAGAGAAGCTCTTGTCATCCTCAAACGATGCCGGATCGTATTCGGCCACGGAACGGATGATGTCGTGACCGAGTTTCGCCTTGTTATAGAGCACCGTCGCTTTCGGACGTGGCTTGCGCATATCCATGAACAGCACTTCCACCACGCGCCACCACGTTCCGCCTGCGGGAACTACCTGACGAAGCACTTCCGGATGCATGAAGATGCGCTTGATGATGAAGTTCAATTCCTCATAGATAAGCGGAGTAATCACGTTCGCCAACCCCGTACAGTGAGTCGACAGATTATATTGAAGGTCCTCTACCGCCTGCATTACGTTCTGCCGGGAGACATAGCTATCAGGGTTGTAAGCTGCCTGCGCGCGCTCCAGGTACTTCGCCGATTCGAGAATTAAAACCTTCCAGAGTTTTGGGAACTCCTGATTAGGGATAAAGTCATCGCCCATTTGGGCCTTCCCGCCGCCGAAGACCAAGTTTGCAAACATCTGGCGCTCGGCCGGACGCGTGCGGTCTTTCAACACATCTACATTCGTTCGCGGATCCTTAGTCGTGAACTTATTCGAGAACACGTACTGCTGAAGATCGTCGCGTAAGGTGCTGTCCTGTATTTCAATCGCGCCACGGATCAGGTACTTATGCGTGAAGTGGTTCATCGCATGGAAGACATTCAATTCGTCCCCCAGCACCATGCTGTAGTACAACTGCGAAGCGCAACGTACAGCCGACTTACTGACCTTTATAAGCGAGTTGTCGTCCTCAAGAAATTGGACGTCAAAGTCTTTATCGGATTCCTCGGTATCGACCACGGTAGGGTCGGCCGCCGGAGTGGTCCCGGCAATCTGGTTGATGAAAAGCGGGAGAAAGAACTTGACGTTAAGAGCCGTGATCGGTACCGGGGAGTTCTTGATGTACTTGATCAGCTGTGGTTTTATGCCTGCGGGAAGAACCCCAATTCCGGCGCCGTCGATAAGCTGTGACTCGTTATTGTTGAAAACAAAGTCATCGATGCGAGCCTGAAGCGTGGTCTTGAACGATGCCGTTGAGGTGGAAAGTCCCGCAGCCTTGATATCCGCGACAATCTCACTGCTGTCAACGTCGTAAAAAGGAACTTTTAGCTGCTCCTGGTCTATGATCGTGCGGGCCGCACTGACGATCGCGTAGTTCGCAACATTCTTTGCGCCAAGCCTGTTGCTGAGAATGAAGTTCTTTAGTCCATTGACCTCCTGCAGGTCCATGATAAAGAAGCCATAGGCGACCAGATAGTCCTGAATTGCGGGGTAACTATCCAAGACAGCCTTGGTGTTGTAATCGAGGTTGAACCAATTATCCGAGATGTTCCCTTGGAACTCATATTTCAGGGCCGACAAGTCGGCGGTCATGTCGATATACTCCGACAAGGTTAGGTTGTCAATTACCTCCTTCGCCTGCGAAAATTGACTAGCGAGACTGTTTTCAGCCCAGTTGTTTTCTGGTATTCGCTTCGGCGCCAGCGGCTTTGAGAGAATTTGTTGCAGGTCAGGAACCAGCCTGGAGCGGTCTGCGCTAGTCCTCGCAGTTTTCCCTTCCTTCTTCTCTTCTGCTTGTAACTCGTACTGTGCTGGATTTGCCAAGATCCGTTTGCCCAGCAGAGTGTTTAGTTCATCAAAATGGCTCTTGATCGTCGGATCTACATCCGAAGTAAAACCACTTGATGTAATCAGTGGCCGCTTAATTTTAAAGGTCGATGCACCGTCAAAAGTTGAGTTCAATATCATGTGGTTCCCGCCGTAAGTTCAGTTCAGAAGATGGGCCAGTAGTTTGAAACCATCCGCAAGGTTGATAAGTCCGTAGCCGGCGTGCTCGTTTCTAAGCCGGCTATCAACCTTGTCGGAGGTGTTCTTCAATATGTAAGTAAGATCGTGGTTTGAGAGCTTTTGACCACGTTCCAGAGCATAGGATTTCATCAGAGCGACAGTGCCGCAGACAAACGGCGAAGCCTGAGAGGTCCCGGAGGCAAATGCATAACTGTTATGCGCGAAAGAACTGTAAATGTTAGTTCCGGGAGCAACCACTGCGATATTGGCGCCGTATGACGTGAAGCTGGTAACTGCACCCTCATCGTCCACTGCACCCACCGCGATGACGCCCGGAAGTGCGCCAGGATAGTATCGCTCGGCGGTTCCATCATTACCACTTGCTGCCACTACGGTCACGTCTTTGCTAAGTGCATACCGGATCACGTCCTCGTGTGGCAACCCGCCCGCTGTGTGCTTAATGCCCAGGCTCATATTGATAACGTCAGCACCGTTATCGACAGCCCATTTGATTCCGCTGTTGATGTTGTCCACGATTCCGGCGCCCACCAGCCTGGTTCCACTTTTCATCGTGGCCAGGACCCGCACCGGCATTACCTTTGAGCCCGGCGCGATTCCTTGATCCATTTCCAACCCTTTGCTGACCAGAATCCCGGAGACATGAGTCCCATGTCCTACCTCGTCTTCCGGAGCATGATTGTGGCCGGACAGATGGCCGATGAATCCGGTTGTGTCCATGCCCCCCAGGTCAACCAGATCCACACCCTCAATCAACCGGCCTTCTAATTCCCTGTGAGAGAGGTTGACTCCTGTATCCAGGACGGCGATCTTGATTTGGGGCAGGCCCTTCGTGAGAGCTTGCGCGTAGGGCAAGTAAATCATGTCCGCTACTCTTCGGGTTCCCAATGAGGCTTGCCCGGAAAACTCCCGCGGCGCAGGCAACTCGGCAGTGCTCACTTTCGATTCATGTGCGCTCTCGACTGAGGGGATCAGCTTGATTCGTTCTACTAAGTTTGGAGGAAGATCATAATCTTCCTGCAGGATGATGCGATACGTCCGATTTAGCCCCTGCCTGATCTCTGCCGGCTCCCAGTCTTCGCTCGCTGTCTTGTACTCGCTGGCAAGCCAAAATCTAAGACCCAGATCCCGCAAGATCCGGTCTAGCTCACGATTGACGCTCTCCTTGATCACTGACTTGTCGCCGATGAAGTCCATCCAATCCGGTATGTCATCGTCATCCGCCAGTTGCTGACGAAGCTTCATAACGATATGCGGGTTCATCGACATTCCAGCACCCTCACTCGTCAGCCTTTGACATTCACTTGAATCCGATAAAGGCAGAGCAAACCAGGGGCCCAAATGTAATTACCTGCAAAAAGGCTGTATTTGAGCGCGGCTTTAGCCAGGAAGAGCCTTCATGGATATGAAAGCGGGTATAACTTAGCCCAGGTAGGGCCGCCAGGACGAACTAAAACACTCGCTAGATCCTGTTTGCAGGGGCGGGTAAGATTCAGCCCACTTCTGGGCATGAACAAGCTTGCTGATTATCCGATTGTTTCTCCAGCTGATACTTTCTAATCAGTCGGCCGAACGCTCGCCGTTCCTTCTGTGCCGCCGAAGCACATTGAGTGACGTTGCCCCGATGCACTCGCAGCAACTCCGATATGTAAGAACGCTCAAAGTTTGCGATTACCGCGGCTTTGCTGGATTGAAAGGATGCCCTTGTCCGTGCTTGAAACCCTGATTGCTGCCGCTCAGGCAGATGCTCTACTTCAATCGTCACGCAATCGCTCAAAACAAGAATTTCCTGGACAACGTTTTCCAACTCGCGCACGTTACCGGGCCAAGCGTAGGCGCACAAGGCTTGTATGGCCGCGGCTGAAAAGCGGCACCCTTGCTTCCCGTGTCGTGCTTCATACATTTCAAGGAAATACCTTGCGAGAACTGGGATATCAGTCAGGCGCTCGCGCAGAGGCGGGATTGTTAGGGTTATCCCAGCCAGCCGATAGAACAGATCTTCTCGAAAACTTCGTTCGGCAGCCTTTCGCGAAAGATCTTCGTTAGACGCGGCAATAACCCACACATTCGCTTTGATCTGATGCGAAGACCCGACCACGTAATAGGTTTGATCCTGAAGGAATCGCAGCAGTTTAACCTGGCTCTGCAAGCTGAGCGCCTCCACTTCATCTAGAAAG
>CALMAV010000027.1:0-7531 GCA_937859895.1 uncultured Bryobacterales bacterium
GAACTGCCGTCGTTGTAAATCCCGCCGATCTCGCCACTATTGTTGATGCTGTTCGCTCGGTATTCCCACCTTCTCTCCCATAACCTGTCTTGGGTGGTCTATTACGGCGTGCCAGCGTTGACAACGTTTCTGCTCCCCCCGCTATGGCTGCGAATGTCACGCCGGGAGAGTGCTGTCTATGTTCCGCTAGCGTTGCTGATGGCACCCACGATCCAGGTCGCCTTTTCGCTATTCGTCGGATGGCACGATTACATGCCTTTTCCCGCGTATATCCCTTCCATAGCCGAGCTCCTGAGGAGCGCTACACGGTAGATCGAACTCTCCAGCTGTTGCGAAAACGGAAGGTTTATGCACGCAGAATGATCCCTCATAGGCTGGGTTTCTTACACCAAACGTAAGGACCATAGTCTAAGCAGCGGGCCTTCCAACTGCCCCGTTTATGTTTGTTGGTATGGGCTTACGAATCTGTGCCATTCCTTTGCTTCTGCTTGCGCCGTTTGTCGCCGCGCAACAGCCGAGACAAGCGATTTCTATTCAGCCAGCGAGTGATCTACCGACAGCAACGCCAGAGTCTCAGGGATTTTCTTCAGCGCGGCTCGATGTGCTCCGCAATTGGCTTAAGACCGAACCAACGACGGCCATGATTGTGCTTGCCAACGGCAAGGTGGTCTTCTCGTATGGAGATGTCGCCCACGTAAGCAAGATCGCCTCCGTCCGCAAAAGCGTTCTCGCCATGCTAATGGGCAAGTACGTCATCTCCAACAAGATCGACACATCAAAGAATGTCGAACAACTGGGGCTGGACGATAAGATCCCATTTACACCGCTCGAAGCGAAGGCCACGCTGGAACAGTTGATGACCGCGCGCTCGGGTATCTATCGCGACCTGCCGGATAACGACATCCTGGTGCAGCAAGCGCCCTCACGGGGATCGGTCTATCCCGGCACTGTATTTGCTTCCAACAACTGGGAATTCGATGCTGCGGGCACGGCCTTTGAGAAACTCGTCGGGCAGAACATCTATGACGCCCTTCAGAACGATCTTGCAGTTCCGCTCGGTATGCAGGACTTCCACCGCGAATTGCAGCATCAACTACATGATTGATGTTTGGACACCATGGGAAGAGATGGAGCCGCCAATCTTCCGGCAAAAGGCGACCCGAGCCGCTGGGGTTTCGGCTTCGGCTGGTGGGTTTGGGACGCAAAGTTCTATCCCGGCAATACGTGGGCCAGCCCCTTCCAGCGCACGTATGAGGCACGCGGAACTGGAGGGCAATTTATCACGGTGATTCCAGCGCGTGGGTTAGTGCTGGTACACAAGACAGATATAGACGCGAATCCGACGGCCAATCTGGAGGACTGGCCAACGATCACTTCTATGGTGCTGAGTGCAACGTGTCCGCACGGTCAATGCACGCCAGGGCAAGGAAGCAAGTAGACTCAAGCCGTTGAGTAAACGAGGGGTTTGGCAACCGCATAGATCCTCCGCGCTGATCGATCTACGTTACCCGTTAAACATAACCTGTAAACAAACTACAGAGGTGTTCGAGAGCAATGCGTCCTGAGATCTTTGGATATCAAATGCAGGCTGATGGTTCGAGTCACTTAAGGGTTTTTCTCGGTCTCAAGCCACGTAAGTTGAAGGAAGTCACTTGCAACGACTCTTCGGCTCCTCTCCTCGCTAGCCGTGTTTCCCCCTTGACTATTTATATCCGTTCGTACAAGCTTACCGTAAGTGGGCACTTACCTACAAGCTGGTCTCGACGCCTTGGGTGATGCCAGCCGTATGGCGATCTTCCAGAAACTGTCGGCAGGGCCAATCGCTGTCAACGAGCTTGCCAGGGCTCTGCCCATAAGCCGGCCAGCAGTGTCCCAGCACCTGCGAGTACTGAAGGACGCAGGGCTGGTCTTCGACAGCAAGGCAGGAACCCGCCGCCTCTATCAATTGAACCCTGAAGGCGTTGCTCGCCTCCGCGCTCACTTTGACCAGATGTGGACCAATGCGCTGAAAGCTTTCCAAGCCGCTGCCGAAAAAGAATCCAAAGGAGATAAAAAGAAGAATGGTAAACCCGGTCGCCGAAGCGGTCGTACGTAAAACAGTGCTCGTCAGGGTCCCGATCGAGAGCGCCTGGAGCGTGTTCGTCGAACAAATGGAAAGCTGGTGGCCGGCCACTCATCAGATAGGCCGAACTCCTTTCAAGGCCATCATGATCGAACCGCACATCGGCGGCCGTTGGTACGAAGTCAATGCAGAAGGCAACCAATGCCAATGGGGCAACGTTCTCGCCTGGAACCCTCCTTATCTCGTCACCTTCTCCTGGCACCTCGGACCCGGCCATGGCCAAGCTGATTGGGAGTTTAACCCTGATCTCAAAAAAGCCAGCGAAGTCGAAATCCGCCTCACCGTCGAATCGCCCTCCACCACCCTCGTCGAACTCACGCATAGCAAGTTAGAGCGCCATGGCGAAGGCTATAAACAACTGCGCGCCATCTTCGACGGACCTGGCGCCTGGAGCGATATTCTCGCGCTTTACGCCAAAAGGGCTAATGGAGACCAAGCATGATGAAGCCTACCCTCTTTCTCCGCGTTGCTCAGCACTCACGTTCGTCCACGCTGTCCTGCATACCATTGGCGGGGTTTTCGGAAAGGCTGCCCCCGGGCCCGCTACTGCTGCTGTTCAAGCCATGAAACTCAATCAGTTCCTCTTACTGGGCCACACGCGCACCTACTGGGATTTCTATCTGGGCTTGGGATTGGCTCTCTCCACAGTCCTCACCGCTGAAGCCGTAATTTTCTGGCAGTTAGCCTCTCTGGCGAAAACCGACGCGGCTCGTCTGCGTCCCATCATTGCCACATTAGGGCTAGCCTATGCGGTACTTGGCGTCAATTCCAGCTTGTACTTCTTTGTAGGGCCAGTCATCACAGAGATCCTTATCGCCGTTTGCCTTGCCATGGCCTTTCTTACCGCTAAGCCTCACGCAACTCAGACTGTAAACTCGCGTTCCAGCTTCGCAGGCACAAGCCACATCCAGGCATGAAGGCGAAGTCTGGAAGCATGACTGCTCGAGGTGAGAATCTTGCCCTCCCGCAGCAGCGCGAAGTTGATCTACCGCTAGTCGCCCAAGGGTTTACCAAAGATCGTTTAAACGAAGATTTATGCACAATTAACCAAGGTCTACAACTTCTTCGGTTTCGGAGTTGCAAAAAGGTATTGCCTTGCGAGTACGTTTGTCGATACATTTACGCAATGCTGGTCGGGTACACCCGAGTTTCCACGAACGATCAGGAAGCGATTGCCTCAAGTCGCGGCGTTGAAAGACGCCGGGTGCGAGAGAAGGCCAGACTAGACTATGCTCCGCAGGTCCGCCACACGCCTTACAAACATCAGTAACGCTGGGCGATTCTGCACAACAGCCTATCAGCAGTATCCCAATACGGAGAGGATGGCGTTTGGATTTACTAAAGGAAAAGTTGCAGTCGAAAGGCATCTCTCGCAACGGACCTGAGCGTCCTGTGAATATTCGGGAGTTGCCAGAAGATCGCGGCGGCTGGCAATTAGGTCAGTCAGCATCAACATCACCTCCGCAAACGCTTCTGGTGGTCGGGTTTTCGATGGTCGGACCAGGCGGGCTGCACATCATGAGCTTCCACGACTCGAGACAAAAGCAGGAAGTCAGCGGCGAGTTTAGCTGGTACCGAGCCGCCGCTGGCAAGGCTCAGCAACAGCCTTGCTGTCCTTGCGATCAGATCCTCCGGTCCAACTACCGCGAATCGGCCCGGGAACAGATCGACTCGGCTGGTGCGCTTTAGGGTCGCGCCAACGGCTTGGAAAACATCGATTCTAATCTGGGCGTCGACATCCACGAGCTGCATCATCGTGCGATCGGCCCGCTCGCCTGGATGAACGTGGCGGAACAAGAAGTTCTCGCCGACAGTTTCGGGGATGTCGTCGAATCGAGCGGTGATGAAATCTAGATCATTCAGCGACCGTGTGCGAGAAGGTATGCAAGAGGTCACCAAGTGAACCCCGACTGCAATTCCCCCGGTGAGCGCCCATCCTTGAATGTTGTGCTGTTTTAATCGCTGTAGCACAGCAGCCACCCGATTCGAGTCTGCAATCGAAAGGAAATGTTTGAGCACTCAAGGCTATTTTCTCTCGAGCCACGGTCAAGGGTTTTACGAACGTCCGCAGTTCGGAAAAGCCGGAAGTGCATAATTCCTCTTTCTCGCGGGATAGATCTACGCTCTGGGCGACTTTTGAGGACTGATGCAAGCCGTGGAGGCAAACCTGCCTCGCGCGAGCCACGGATGCTTGCTACTTGAGGACGCGGAGGAGCAGCAATGTCTGGTCGTCTTGCTGTGGGCCGTGCCGTTTGACTTCATCCATGATCAGCTCCCAGAGTTGCGGGAGTGACTGGCCGGCGTTATCCCTGAGCAACTGCTCGAGGCGATCGAGACTGAACTCGTCATCTTTCGCATCCGGTACTTCCGAGATCCCGTCCGTCATCATCAGAAAGAGATCCCGTGGAGAGTAAGTGACGTGCTGGCTCGCATAGCGCCCCCCCGGACATCAAGCCCAAGGGAAACTGCTCCATGGCAAGCCGGGCGACATCCCGGGTCGGCCCACGATAGTGCAGGATCGGCGGATGGCCTGCCAGCGAATACTCCGCTTCGGGCGAGCCGTCAAAGTACAACAGCGCGAGCGTCGCGTACATGTTTGCCTCCTTAACCGCGGGAAGCACGCGGTCCGCACTCTCCAGTAGGGCCACTGGTTCCTGTCGGAACTGCAGGGCGACACGTATCGCCGTCTTTAACATTCCCATCAACTGGCCGGCAGCCAGGCCGTGTCCGGAAATGTCAGCGACGTAGACGAGCAGCGTTCCATCGCTCTCCACAGCATCGATCAAGTCGCCGCCCATCTTTGTACTGGGAACGGATTTCCCGTATACCTCGAAGCGGTCAACTCGGAATGAAAGCGTCGGAACCAAAGTCGCCTGGATGCCGTGTGCGAGGGCAAGTTCGGTCTGCATGCGGACGGTCGCGACGCCTTCGGTCCTGATGAAATCGACGAGCAGCCGATACCCGACAGTCGTGCCCACCAGGATGCCGATGGCGTCGAAGACGACTCGACGGTGCAGCACCTCCAAGTCCGGCGACGCTGACGAATGTAAGGAGATTCGAACCGCCAGCCATAAGCCGGCTCCCATAATCAGCAGAAGAACAGGAATGAGGCGAATCCGCTTTATGCGGGCCTCAAAAACGGCTGTCCCAAGAGTGCCAAAGTAGATTGGCCAGAAAAACCCGCGACCAAAGGGTTGATGGTTGACCAATAGCAGATCGATGGCGAAACCAACTGCGCAGAAGGTGATAAACGCTGCAGCCAGAAACTTTCCCATGCTCAGCGTCGGCAGCGTCCGCCCATAGGTACTCGAGGTGTTGTACGCCCACCGTTTAGAGAACCATGTATGAACTGTAGTCTTCACAATCCGTGATCAAAGAAGCTTCGAACACCCACGCGGGCCACCCTACGACGGTTGCATAAACCGTTTGTGTCGCCGAACCGGGTCGAGCATCGCCTTATCGGCGTTGTGCGACTGAACAAGGCTCGGCCTTACGTGACGTCACTCCCGAACACGAAGGAGCCGTCTTCGTTTACAAACCGCGGCTGCTACCAGGCCCAGGCCGATCAGCGCGTATGTAGCGGGCTCAGGTGTCGGCGACGCACCGGAGATCAGCCCGGCAGCAGGATCCACGTTGCTGAAAAACGTAGTGTTCCCATTGGTCAAATCGAGCGTCAATACTTCACTTTTCGACGCGTCGAAGGCGTAAACCGTGCCACCTACATCGACAGCGGCTTTGAGGTTGAGAGCAGTTGGGCCGATCCGAGTGGCAATGCCCGTCGAAGAATTGATCTGGTAGAGAGAGTCAGGAATGACAGGCGTAACCTGGGAAGTGGAAAAGTTTATCGCGGCCGCATCGAAAGTGGCGTATAGCTTGCCGCCCGAGCTAAAGAACGCTTGATCTACCACGTTCGTGCTTCCGTCAGGATTGGTGGTTTGCAGCTTAAACGGTAGAGGCGGGATGCCGGTCGGTCCCACGAGCTTCGCGGCGGCCGTCGACGGGTTTACGGTGTACAAGTTATTGGCTAAGTCGGTTGCATAAAAGTTATTTCCAAATCGAACAAGACTGTTTGCTGAATTCGACCCGCAGGGAGATGTTGGCAGTGTACAGTCGCCCAAACCTGTCGGTCCGATGACTGTGGTGACGCCAGTCGCGGGGTTAATCGAATCCAGATTGCCCGAGTAGGTAAGAGTCAGCAGCGATCCGTTCGGCCCGGGAGCCAATCCATCTTCACCCTCGGGCGTATTTGGGCCGATTTGATGAAAGCTTCCCGAAGCCAGATTGAACGTGCCGAATTGATTATTGTTGGCGACAACATATACCGAATCACCGAAGCACCCGGCGAGGGGTATGAAAATAAGGGATAATAGAGCGCGTTGTGAAAACATGGCATTTTCTCCTTGTGTTAAGCGGGAAAGAGTAGCGACCGGTTCATCAGCCCATCTCTCTTCGTTTGTAATAGGCGCAAGATGCCGTGCAGAAAGATCAGATCCGGCGAAGTAGATGGAACTGGCCGCTCAACCTGACGATGCAAGTGTTGACGAAGTGAGCGTGCTGCTGCGCGCCTGGAGCGCCGGCGACCAGCAGGCACTAGACAGACTCACGCCCATCGTTTACGAGGAACTCCACAAATTGGCGCGCCGCTACATGAGTCACGAGCGACCCGGCCACAGCCTGCAAACCACCGCTCTGGTCAACGAGGCGTATATGCGACTGGTCGATTACAAAAGCATGCAGTGGCAGAATCGCGCCCATTTCTTTGCCGTTTCGGCGCAGGTGATGCGGCGCATTCTGGTCGATCACGCGCGCCGTCACAATGTAAAACGCGGCGTCGGAGTTCATCATATTTCTCTGGACGAAACGATCAACCTCGGCGCCGATAAGGGCACCGATCCCAGCGGAAATCTACTGGCACTCGACGATGCTCTGACTTCGCTGGCACAGTTGGACCCCCGCAAAGTGCAGATTGTCGAAATGCGTTTCTTTGGCGGACTGAGCGTGGAGGAAACGGCCGCGGTGTTGCAACTGTCGGCGGTCACGATCAAGCGTGAATGGCGATCGGCCAAGGCCTGGCTCTATCGGGAACTGACTGGAGGAACCAGTGCTGGACCTTCCACGATGGAAACAAGTCGATAGTCTGCTGCTGGCGGTTTGGGATCTGCCGGAGAAGGAACGCGCCGCTTTTTTGCGGCAGACCTGCGCGACTGACGAGGTGCTCGAACGCGAAGTGCTGTCGCTGCTGGCGGCGGATGAGAGCGCGCAAACCTTCCTGGAAAATCCGGCTATTGAATTGGCCGCCCGCGTTGTCGCCCGCTTGCAAACAAATGCCCCACCGGATGACTGTGATTTCACGGCCAATCAAGTTTTTTCGTATTACCGCATTGTCGAAAAACTGGGCCGCGGCGGAAT
>CALMAV010000027.1:7541-13827 GCA_937859895.1 uncultured Bryobacterales bacterium
GAATGGGTGTTGTCTATAAAGCCAAAGACTCGCGGCTCGGCCGTTTTGTCGCGCTCAAATTTCTGTCGCAGCAAATTGGCTGGAATACCGGCAGTTTGGATCGCTTCTGGCGGGAGGCACGTGCCGTCTCGACACTCAATCACCCGAACATCTGTACCGTGTACGACATTGGCGAGCACGAAGGCCAGCCCTTTCTCGTCATGGAGTATCTGCGGGGCTCGACGCTCAAACAGTCGATTGCCGGCGGGCCCATGCCAATCGAGACGGTGCTGTTCATCGCCCTCGAAATCGTCGACGCCTTGGAAGCCGCTCACACTGCCGGTATCGTTCACTGCGATATCAAACCCGCGAATGTCTTTGTCACCGAGCGACAATCCGCAAAAGTCTTGGATTTCGGCTTGGCGCAACTTCTCGAGCCTGCTGCCAAATACTTTGACGGTCTAAACGGTGGCACACCTGCCTATATGTCTCCCGAGCAGGCTAGCGGCGAGTCGCTGGACGCCCGCACAGACCTGTACTCATTCGGATTGGTGCTGCGTGAAATGGCCACTGAAAAGGCATTCCCGGCACTGGCCGGCATCATCGCGAAATGCCTGCAGACGCACCGCGACCACCGCTATCAGCACGCTGCGCAAATCGGAATGGATCTACGACGCTTGCAAAGCGAGCGGCAAAACACGCACCAGGTTAGAAATCGATTTATTGCGGCCGCCATGAGCATCTCCCTCGCCTTCACAGCCGCTCTGTACTGGCATTTTCGCCCCTCGCCCAAACTCACCGACAAAGACACGCTCGTCCTGGCCGATTTTAGGAACACGACCGGCGATCCGGTGTTCGACGGGGCTTTACGCCAAGGGCTGGCGGTAGAACTCCAACAATCGCCTTTCCTTAGTCTCATCTCCGAGCAGCGGATTCAGCACCTGTTGCCTTTGATGGGCCAGCACCCCGATGCGCCAATCACCCCAAGCATCGCCCGCCAGATCTGTGAGCGAACCGCGAGTGCCGCGGTGCTGGAGGGCTCAATAGTGCCTCTCGGAAGCCAATACGTACTGGGCTTGCGTGCCAGGAACTGCCGCACCGGAGAGATTGTGGATGAAGAGCAGACGCAAGCCGCCAGAAAGGAAGATGTCCTAAATGCCCTCGGCCGCATCGCCGGCCAATTCAGATCCCGGGCCGGCGAATCGCTCGCCACGGTTGAAAAACACGCTACTCCGCTGGCGGAGGCCACCACTCGATCGCTCGAAGCGCTGAAAATTTACAGCGCCGCTTGGAAGGTTCACTCGTCAGCCGGCGCAATGTCTGCTCTTCCGCTCTTCAGGCGCGCTGTCGAAATCGATCCTGAGTTCGCCATGGCGCATGCCTCGCTCGGGCGCATCTACGCCGATCTGGATGACTTCAATCTGTCGAGGGCAAGCGTCAGCCGGGCCTGGCAACTGCGCGATCGTGCCAGTGACTGGGAACGATTCTTCATCTCTGCCAACTACGAAATGCTGGTGACCGGAAACTTGGAAAAAGCGCGCCAGACGGCCGAGGCGTGGGCACAAACATATCCTCGCGAAGCGCGGCCCCACCACTTGCTGTCGGGCATGGTCAACAAGGCCAGTGGCCGGTTTGAAATGGCCGCCACCGAAGCCGGCAAGGGAATCGAGCTCGAACCGGATTTTGCTATCGGCTATTACAATCTCGCCGTGAACAATGCCTATCTCGGCCGCCTGGACGAAGCCCGCCACATCCTAAGCCGTGCCGCCGCACGTGGCCTCGAGATCGATGAGTTCCTCATGCTGGAACACGATCTCGCCTTTCTGCAAGGTGACCAGGCCGCTATGGATCGCGCAGCGGCCCGTGCCCGGGCGAAATCGGGAGGGGAAAACTGGATCTCGAATAAAGAATCGCTCGTCCTGGCCTACTCCGGCCACCTGCTTCAGGCACGCGGCATGTCGCGCCGCGCCGTCGATCAAGCGCTGCAGGTTGCCCAACCCGAGAGAGCCGCTCAGTGGGAAGCCGCCGCGGCATTGCACGAAGCTCTTTTCGGCAATGCATTGCAAGCCAGGAAAAGAGCGACCGCCGCGCTCGCTCTCTCGAAAAAGCGAGACGTCGAATACGGTGCTGCTTTTGCTCTCGCCCTCTCCGGGAATTCTTCGCAGGCGCGAGCACTCGCCGATGACCTCGAACGCCGCTTTCCGGAGGACACCCCCACCCGATTCAGCTACCTGCCTGCCCTTCGCGCCCGGCTCGCTCTGAATGCTGGAGATCCTTCGACGGCTTTCGAACTGCTGCAACCGGCCGTTCCTTACGAACTAGGCGCAACCTGGAGCGCTTTTGGCGTGCTCTACCCGGTGTACGTGCGCGGTCAAGCTTTTTTGACCGCCCATCAAGGCCTGGCAGCCGCTGCCGAATTTCAGAAGATTCTCGATCACCGCGGGATTGTCGTCAGCGATCCCATTGGGGCGCTCGCCCACTTGCAACTCGGCCGGGCGTACTTGAGCGAGGGTCACCGTGAGCAGGCCAAAACGGCTTACCAGGAGTTTTTCAGTGTCTGGAGAGATGCCGATGCCGGAATCCCAATTTTGCGGCAAGCCAAAGCGGAATACACAAGCCTGCATTAACTCAGGCTCATTCTGCTGAGAGGGTGTTTGAAGCGGTACTACCAGCGTCCAAGCTCCGTCGCTCAGGTCCGTATGGTACAGCACGACCTGGTGGACGGCCACGCACAACCGACATTCGCGCTGTGGTGAATGCAATCTTCTATCTGCTACGAACTGGCTGCCAAGGGCGGTTGCTTCCATTGTCGGCACAGGCACCCGCGCCAAGTTAGATTCCATTCCCGGTCTCGCGGAATCGAGACCACTGACACACGTCGAAGCGCTGGAATTGGGGACAGCTCAAGAAACGGAAATTTACGTACGTTAAACACCCGATATAAGAGCGCGAGGTGTTTCGAAACCGTACCCTTAGCCGGACATTGATTTTGAGACGAGTATTGCGACAGCTTTCCACCCCAGGAGCGCCCTTCAGATTACCTTTTCGCCAATCCAACAAACGGTCGTATTCGCTACACCTCCTCCACGATGCCTCGTCGCGAGCTGCTGACCTCTTCAGAGCGCCTTGAACTGCTTG
This sequence comes from uncultured Bryobacterales bacterium, assembly GCA_937859895.1. Lineage (GTDB taxonomy): Bacteria > Acidobacteriota > Terriglobia > Bryobacterales > Bryobacteraceae > Bog-105. Next base: position 10,659 of record CALMAV010000027.1, read on the forward strand.
CCTTCCCGACCGATGAGGGAGAGCTGATTCGGCTGTACACATTGACGAAAGCGGATCTAGCCTTTGCCCGGCAACATCGCGGGGACCACAACCGTCTCGGCATTGCAGTGCTGATGAGTTATCTCCGGTATCCAGGAAGAGTGCTGGCGGGTGACGAAAGGCCGCACGGCCCTGTTCTCGATATCGTCGCCGGGCAGCTCGGAATTCGGGTCGATGTGTGAGAGGTCTACGCGGAGCGCGACGCCACGCGGCGAAGCCATCTGCTTGAGCTGCTGTCTCGGTTTGGAATGGAGCAGTTCGGGATCAGTCACTACCGATCCATCTCGGCATGGCTCGATCCGACGGCCTTGCAAACGACGCGGGGGATCGTTTTCGCGCAGACCGTTGTAGATGAGCTTCGAAGACGGCTGATCGTTCTTCCTCCGGTTGCGGTGATCGAACGTCTATGCGCCGAAGCCATGACTCGCGCACAAAGGAAGGTCTTCGCTTCTTCTCACCGAGGACCTCAGCCCTGAACAGCTCAGCAAGCTGGATCAATTGCTGGAGCAACGCAGGGGCAGTCGGTACAGTGTGCTCTCGTGGTTGCGAATGCCGTCGGGAGCGCCTACGCCGAGAGCGGTGCTCGGTCATATCGAGCGGTTGAATGCCATCCGAGACCTCGCGTTGTCTCCAGAAGTAGGCCAACATCTGCATCAGAACCGTCTTTTGCAGCTGGCTCGTGAGGCCGGGCAAACAGCGGTATACCAGCTGAAAGAGTATGAACAGGCTCGGCGCCACGGCACACTGGTCGCATTGATGATCGAAACAGCCGCAACGTTGACGGACGAGCTTATCGACCTTAATGACCGGCTGATCGGCAGCTTCTTCACCAAGTCGAAAAACAAGTACGAGCGGGCCTTTGCCGAACAGGGCAAAGCCATCAACGACAAAGTTCGGCTCTACGCGAAGGTCAGAGCTGCGCTGGTCGATGCCAGGGAGCAAGGCCGCGATCCGTTCGCCGCGATCGAAGCGGTCGTGCCCTGGGAGAGTTTTTCTTCCAGTGTGAAAGAGGCAGCCGAGCTCGCGCGGGATCAGGATTTCGATGCGCTCTCACTCATTGGAGAACACTATCCTCAGCTCCGGCGTTATGCACCAGCGTTGATCGAGGCTCTTCGGTTCCGGCCTGCTCCGGTTGCACGCGAATTGATCGAGGCTGTCGAAGTGCTGCGAGAGATGAACCGCGACAGGCTTCGCAAAGTGCCCCAGCATGCTCCCTTGGGCTTTATACGGAAACGCTGGGAGCCGCATGTGCTGGGTTCTGACGGGATTGACCGCCGCTTTTATGAACTCTGTGTCATGGCAGAGTTGAAGAACTTCTTGCGTTCCGGCGATGTATCGGTAGCTGGTTCCCGCCAGTTCCGTGACTTCGAAGACTACCTGATGCCGCACCCGGAGTTTGATCGCAAGCTCACGCAGGGCGAGCTCCACGTTGCTGTTCCTACTAGCGGAGCAGCATATATCGACGAAAGAATGTCGTTGCTGCGGAGTGCTCTCGACCAAACGAATGCTCTCGCCAGAGAGGATCAGCTGCCTCATGCGGAGCTGAACAGTGCGGGATTGAAGATTAGCCCGCTTGAGAACAGCGTTCCGAAAGAGGCCGAAGCTCTCCGGGATGCCCTCTGCAGTATGCTTCCGCACGTCAAGATCACAGACCTGCTAATGGAGGTAGACCGCTGGACAGGCTTCACACGGCACTTCATCCACCTCAAAACGAATAAGCCGGTGAAAGATCCTTCGTTGCTGCTAACTACCATTCTGGCCGATGCGACCAATCTCGACATCGGAAAGATGGCTGAGTCGTGCCCTGGCACAAGCTCCGCAAAGCTTCGTGGCTAGTCGCTTGGCACATTCGCGACGAAACCTACTCAAAAGCTCTGGCCGAAATCGTCAACCATCAGCACCGCATTCCGTTCGCTACGCATTGGGGCGAAGGAACCACATCCTCTTCGGATGGTCAGCGCTATCGCGCCGGCGGCCGCGGCGAAGCGGCCGGCCAGGTGAACGCGAAATATGGGAATGACCCAGGTGTCACCTTCTACACTCATGTCTCCGATCAGTACGCACCCTTCCATACCAAGGTGATTAACGCCACCATGCGCGATGCAACGCATGTGCTCGATGGCCTGCTCTATCACGAGTCCGAGCTGCGGATCGAAGAGCACTACACCGATACCGCCGGCTTCACCGATCACATCTTCGCTCTCTGTCACCTGCTCGGCTTCCGGTTCGCGCCCCGCATACGCGACTTGGCAGATAAGCGTCTTTACGTGCCGGGTAAGCCTGCACAATGGCAGGCACTCAGCTCCATGATCGGCGGCTGCATCAATACGAAGATCATTGGACAGCAGCTTAGCGAAGTCTTGCGACTGGCCGCATCCATCCAGCAGTGCACGGTCACGGCATCCTTGATTCTTCGCAAGCTCGGTTCCTACCCTCGTCAGAACAGCCTTGCCCTTGCGCTCCGCGAGATCGGAAGAGTCGAGAGGACCCTCTTCATGCTGGCTTGGCTCGAAGATCCAGCGTTGCGGCGGCGTGTGACCGCCGGGCTCAACAAGGGCGAAGCCCGCAATTCGTTGGCACGAGCGGTGTTCTTCAACCGGCTTGGAGAGTTACGTGACAGGTCTTTCGAAAACCAACGTCACCGCGCAAGCGGGCTCAACCTGGTTGTGGCTGCAATCACGCTCTGGAACACTGTCTATCTGGAGCGCGCAGCAGAGCAGATGGCGAAGTCACGGCAGTTCGATCCCGCCTTGCTCCAGCACGTCTCCCCGCTTGGCTGGGAGCACATCAATCTCACCGGCGATTACACCTGGCACACCAATAAGCGAGTGGCCAAGGGTGGCTTCAGACCTCTTCGAAACCCCAGAAACTCCTCCGGCGCGCCTTAGCGTACATAAATTTCCCTTTCTTGAGGTGTTCCCCTATAGAGTGCAGGCAGTAATCAGATCGCGGACTGACAGGATCCTGTGTATCAGCGAGCGATTCAGGGTAAAGTAATCACCTTTTACCTAATTAGTTTTCGCAAAACCCAAAGACGGGAGAAAGCTAAGGCATACCCGTTTCCTCACCAGGAAGCGTCAACACAAACCTAAGCTTTGTTTGGTACAGTGAGACTCGATTCGAGAACTCG
>CALMAV010000028.1:0-3330 GCA_937859895.1 uncultured Bryobacterales bacterium
AGTGAACAGCAACCGTCCCTTAACTCGTCTGTCTCACGCTGGGGGTTCATTGCAGTACGGCGCAATATCGCCAAGGGTGACGTTGTTGGAAGTGACCTTCTCGAACGGTCCGTAGATGGACTGGTCATCCGAAGCGTACCGGTCAAGATTCAACCGGCGCGGCGCGTCTCGCTGGTAGTCAGTACCGGTCATGAAAGTAAAGCTGCTTCCAAGATCTTTCAGGTACGTTGCGTTTGCTCCGGTGACCGTACGAAATTCGCTTTGCCTGATTAAGCCGTCGCCGAAGTTAGACAGCAACGAAAGATTGTAGGTGCGGAAGAAACCGGAAAGCTGGAGTTGTTGCGTACTGTCTGGCTTCCAGACATCGTTTAAGGCAAGCTCGCCCGTGTGGGTCTGGTCGCGCTGGCGGCGATCGACCGTATCGTTCAATCCTGATGTACCTAACGGCACTAGGCCGGGAACAAACGAGAAGCCGTAGTAACCAATACCGAACAGAGTCACTTCGTGGTTGCCCAGTTGCGCTTGTCGAAACACATTGACTTTGTATTGCTGGCGATGCTCCAGCCGTTTGAGAAACCCATTACCGTACGCAGCCTCGACGGCGACCCACAAATTCTTTGCCGGATCAAAAGGACTCCAGCTACCCACCATGTCCACGTCCCGATAGTCGCCCGTTAGAGTGAGAAGCGGTTGGAGGCGGGAGCGGATTTTGTAGATGGTAGACAAGTTCTCAGCATGATTGCCTTCTCGCACATTGAATGCGCCACCATCGGTCTGCACGCCTTCTAGAATGGCCGGGATCATGATGTTGGGGTCAGCGTACCCGTTGCCGTGCGCGTTAGAGGAGAGGTTATTAGGAAGCAGGTAAGTGCCGATCTGAAGGTACTGTGCGATAGGCTCACCGTGATCTCCGGTACACCGGGCGAGAAGTATTGCGGCGCTTTGATTCCACCCGATGCGGTTTCTATCGGAACGCCGGGAATAGAGATCGGATTACCGGGCCGACCAGGGTTGGCATCGAGCAGTTCCTGCCGTACGAAGACCTGCTGCGATGGATCGGGGAACAGGATAGTTCCCTCCCTTGTGTCGGCTGTGACGGTGATGGATTCCTGGTGCGCCGATAAAGCTCCAAGCGCGATGTCCGATTGCAGCTGATTGATCCCGGGAGCAACCTCGACCGTCTTACTTACTTCTGCAAAGGCCGGAGCACTTACTCTTAACGTGTAAGTACCTGCTGAGCTGAGCTGAAATTTGAAGTGTCCTTCCGCATCGGTAATGGTGAGCAGTTGCTGTCCATCAGGTTCGAGTAGCTGCACTCGAACATCGGGAACAGCGCCTTTCTGCGGATCATGCACTTGCCCAGATAACAGGCAGTATTCGGCCGCGCGTCCTAACGGAAGAGCCGAACAAAGAAGAGTGAAAGTAATCAGATGCCTGAAGATCACAACATGGCTGAGCCGACGTGGAACGCGTACCAGCCCCCAAATAGTAATCCAATCATTCCGGTGATGGCTTGCAGCTTCAAGGTCGCCCCGGCCAGCCGCTGTGCGCTGAGAGCAAAAGGCAACCCGATAAGCACAGAGACTGCCATCATGCCAAAGATGGACCCGATTCCAAAGATGGCGAGGTAGGCTAGACCGAGAACTACCGACGATACCTGCGAGAGCACAAGCAGGGTGAGAGCGGCCGACCCGGCAAGACCGTGCATGGCGCCTACCAGGAATGGCTTCGCTCCGACACGGCCTACTGTGTGAGCCTGGTGAGCGGCCTCGTCGTGTTTTGTTTCCCTATCGTGAAAGTGCAGATGAGTATGCTCAGACCCGCCGTGACGATGGCGATGAACGTGAACATCTTGACGTCCCCGGACTGCGCGGGCCAGCGCCGTACCGCTAAGGCCGATAATCATCAAGGCAACGCCGAACTCGAGATAGTTTGAAATGCGCTCCGGAATAGTAACGCGCAGCAGCAGAACGAAGAGGCCCACCAGAAGCAGCGTGGCCGTGTGTCCCGCACCCCACAAACCACCAATAACTGCAACCTTGGAGAGCTTGCGATGCTCGCTCACAATGTTGGAAACGGCAATGACGTGGTCGGCTTCGGTGGCGTGCTTGAAGCCGAGGATCAGGCCGAAGCCAAGAACGGCGAGCGCTCCCATAGAGGAGAGCGGTTTTTGGCCCGACATCGTGGCGGACCACTGTGCAAGTACGGCACTGACGGTCGCGATGGGATTTAGCCCTGCTTTCATCAGTGCCAGGGAACAGGCAAGCACCACGATCAGGCTCAAGACAAGGACAAGAGATCGAGGGCGCATGGGATGGCTGCTCGCCTCTTTAAGAGTACGCTGATGCACTTGGCAATGCGATTACGCGTGTCGCCCATTCGAAATTAAATAATCAGGTTTTCTGGCTATGTCAGCTCTCCAGGTTTTCTCGGGCTGGCACTTACAGATTGTTCCAGACGTAATCTGCTGGAAAGGTTTGGTTAACTTCCTCCGTCAATTCGTCCTTTTTTGCAAGGGCACCCCTGGAGTACTCCTCCTCGTCAAGCCCTTGTAACCTAAGCATCGAATCCAAAACCATTTCAGACTTCCCTAATAACTGAGGAGTTAGGTTGTCGGATCTACGCATTTCAACAAGCGTTTCCCTAATCTGATTCTCAACGAGTTGATACGAACGGTTCAGGAAGGAATATTTCCGGGCTTCTTCATCCCCACCCTAAGAACGGCAGCGCGCCGGCAATTATTGTTGCTAACCCACTGCTGACTACGGCAACTATCAAAAGACTGTTCCTCAGTTCAGGGTTCGCGAGGATGACCAGTGCTACCAGGGAAGATACGGCAACAGCAACCTGGAAGGCAGAGCTCCAGGATTTCCTCTGTTGGATCAAAGATCCGTAGTAGCGCACATTGAGATTTGCAATTCGAAACTGTTCCCACATCCGGCAAATTTCGTTATAAAGAGACTCGTCGATCCCGGAATGAATTTCGAAGTGGTCATAAGGCTATTATCAATCCTTTCTCGTGATGCTTGGGCAACTACAATAGTTCGGGCATGCCGAATCCGTGGTTGCATTGGTGGACAGACAATCTACCTGTTTGGCAGCAGCCTACTTTTCCCCGGCTATTGCTCGCGATGCTGCTGGGCGCAATTGTTGGAGCCGAGCGGCAGTGGCGACAGCGAGCAGCAGGCATGCGCACCATTACGCTGGTCTGCTTCGGTGCCGCAGCGTTTGTCGATCTGGGCGCTACCCTCGCGGATGTTCATGCTACCAGCATCATTGCCTATGTCGTCTCGGGGGTTGGATCCCTAGGAGCCGGCGCCATTATGAAAG
>CALMAV010000028.1:3340-5360 GCA_937859895.1 uncultured Bryobacterales bacterium
ATGAAAGAGGGCGGGAGCATTTGCGGATTGAATACTGCCGCGACGCTCTGGTGTCTGGCAGCAGTGGGTGCGTGCGCTGGTGCGGGTGAGATGGCGGACGCTGTGTTCGTCACTGTGCTTCTGGTCACTATTAACATCGCGCTGCGGCCCGTCTCCCGGTACGTGGATCGTAAGTCTTCGGCCAGGATGCGTAGGGAAGGTTTCTACCGGTTGATCATCGCGTGCCTGAAGAGTCATGAGCAGGAGGTAAGTGCGCTCATCATGCGTGAGCTTGCCGCCCGGCCATTGACGCTGCGTGAAATGCACACCGAAGAGACTGACGACAGTGATGACGTCATTATGCGGGTTTTGATCGAATCCGATGATCGAAACAGGAAGCAACTGGTTGCGGATATTACCAAGGAGCTGAATGTCAGCCCTAATGTGACTGGGGCTGAGTGGGCCATCGCCAGCGCGGAATCGGATTAGAACCGAGGCAGATAGGCGTAGATCATAGTAAGCAGACCTACAAGAGCAGCCAGAAAGATGCTGTGCTTAACCGTAAATCGAAACAGCTTGGGCTCTTCGCTGGCGGCCATACCGGCAGCTGCGGCTGCTACCGAGATACTTTGCAGGCTGATCATCTTTCCCATGACTCCACCTGCCGAGTTCGCTCCTGCCAGCAGAGCCGGGTCAAAGCCGAGCTTCCCAGCTGTTACCTGCTGAAGCGTTCCGAATAGTGCATTGGCCGAGGTGTCGCTTCCGGTCAGGAACACTCCCAGCCATCCCAGCAGAGCGCTGAAGAACGGAAAGACCCTGCCCGTCGAAGCGAACGCCATGCCCAATTCAGCAGTGCTACCCGATGCATTCATGACAAATGCCAGTGCAAGCACAGAGACAATGCTTAAGCAGGGATACCGCAATTGGACCACTGCCTCGCCCAATATGCGAAGGAACTGCACCGGGCGGACTCGCAGCAGGAGCGCAGACCCTAGAGCTGCTGCACCGCAGGCCGTTCCAGCTTCGGCAAGCAACCGCATCCGGTAAATAAGCTTCGGCACTGCGGGCCAAGTCACAACCACCGTTGCGCTTTCCAGCAATGCTTTCACTGCCGGCACGCTCCAAAGTAAGATCGTTGCTATCAGCAGAATGTAAGGGAGCCAGGCAGCCAACACTTCTCTTGTGCGGAAAGTCTGGCGCGCCGGTTCCGTGCCGCTGGGCCGCCACCAACGCAGCAGCACAATTATCGCCAGAAACGCAGCCAGCGAGCTCAAGATATCAGTCAGGTAGGGACTCACGAAATTCGATACCGCAAATTGAACTCCAGCAAAGCTGATGCCGCAGACCAGTGCCGCCGGCCAGCTATTGGCAAGCGCCTTGCGCCCACCCATCACCAGCAGCAGATACGAAGGAATTAGCAGAGACACTGGCGCGCACAGTTGCCCCACTCGCGCGCTCAATGCACTGATCGGCAGCCCGGTTGTTGCTGCCAGCGTTACCAGCGGGATAGCAATGGATCCGAAAGCCACGGGAGCGGTGTTTGCCAACAGGCAGATAGCAGCTGCATAAAAGGGCGAAAACCCCAAACCGCCCAGGATTGCTGCGGCAACGGCCACCGGTGTTCCAAAGCCGGCCGCGCCTTCCAGAAACGCGCCAAAGGCAAAGGCAATCAGCAACGCTTGCACGTTCTGGTTCCCTGTTAGCTGGCCAATTGAGCCTTTGATGATTTCGAACTTGCCGGTATCGAGGGTGATGCGATACAGCACAATCGCCCAGTACACGATCCAGAAGATAGGAAAGGTTCCGAAGACAACACCGTAGGCTGCGGCGCTTCCAACAGTTGCCGGAGGGGAGCCAAACGCAAAGAAAGCTGCCGGAACTGCTACGGCCAGGCCGAGCAGAGAACTTTTCCAGGCTGCCACGCGCCTGATGCCTATGGCATAAAGCAGCACCAGCAACGGTAGAGATGCAAAAAATAAGCGCACAGAAAGCGCCTATGAGACAGGTTGATAACCGGCCTGTGCCGCGGACTTGCAGTCGT
>CALMAV010000028.1:5370-9325 GCA_937859895.1 uncultured Bryobacterales bacterium
CCCTTATACAGTTCGGCAATGCGAGTTGTGTAAGCCGGGACTGATTCGGGCGCCACCAGGTTCACCGTGCAGCCACCAAATCCGCCCCCAGTCATGCGCGCCCCATAAACGCCCGGTATACCGATGGCAGTATCGACCAGGAAGTCGATCTCTTCGCAACTGATCTCGTAATCGTGCTGCATGGAGCGATGCGAGGCCACAAACAGCTTACCCATCTCGGTCTTGTCACCCGCTTTGGCAGCAGCAGCGAAATCAAGGACGCGCTGGCTATCAGTGATCACGTGTCGGGCGCGCTTTCTGGGCACCGGCGGAATGCTCTCTTCGTGTTGAGCGAAGAACTCCGGCGTGACGTCCCGTAGGCTCTGGATTGCCGGGTCACTCTTCTGCAGGGCGGCCACCGCTTCTTTGCATTCAGCCACGCGCTCCCGGTAAGCGGACGTACCTAGTTCGTGCTTCACCATGGAGTTGACTGCGAGCACAGCTACATCGGCAGGCAGTTCAACGTACTCGTGGCCTAAACTCCGGCAGTCAATTTGTACGGCAGCGCCCTCGTGTCCGAACACCGACGCATACTGGTCCATGATGCCGCAAGGCATACCGACAAACTGCGACTCCGCCCGTTGGCCGAGTAGAGCAATCTGAAGCGGATCCATATTTCGACCGGCAAGCAATGCGAAAGCCGATGAAATCTCCAGGGCTGCCGACGAGCTTAGCCCCGAGCCAGTTGGCACATAGCTTCGGATATACAGGTCTGTGCCGTCCACCTTTGTGCCGAGCCGTACCAGCTCCCTTGCGACTCCGACCACATAGTCATGCCACTCGCCGGAGGGCTTAGCCTCCCCCAAGCCGTCCACCGGGATCCGAAACTCGCGCTCCAAGTCGTGCGAGTAGATGCGCAGTTCGCCCTTTTGATTTGGGGCGACAGCAATGTAGCAGGCCATCTCGATCGCAATTGGAAGCACAAACCCCAGGTTGTAATCGGTATGCTCTCCGATGAGGTTCACGCGCCCAGGAGCACGTGCGATGCCCGGTTTCGTGTCCGTCTCAAACTGTGTTTGGAAGCGAGCGGTAAGGTCGCTTACGACTTGCGGGGAAATGACAGCCACAGCATGATTCCTCCGAATAGAAAGATTACTGCACCACACCACAAGTTCACGTTCCAACTCGGGTGCAGCGGCGCTTGGACCTCAGGATTGACCAGCCCATAGATGAGCAGAATCCCGCCAAGCAACGAAAAGAGAATACCGGTAGGCCGGCGCAAATCATCCATGACTTTTAAATCCGTGTCCTACCAGAAGAGCAGGTTAAAGACGACTAGTACAGCAATAACCACAAACGCCAGCGGGACAGGCCGTTTGTACCAAGCCACGTCCTCTTGCGGCGGCATTGCCGTTTCACCATAAACCAAGTTTTTCAATTGCTCCAGTGTCTTGGGACGAGTTACCAGGCTGACCATGAACGTTACTACCAGGCAGACGGCAAAGGCGACAATCGCAATCCAAAAATTCTGGGCCATAGTGGACGGGAAATCATAGAGCGTTGTGATCCAGCCACCTTTTCCTTCTGCTTTTGACAGGCCGTGGGTAAGTCCAGCGGCGGTAGTTCCACTCAGCAGGCCCCAGAACGCGCCATCAGCCGTTGTTCGCTTCCAGAACATGCCTAGCAAAAACGTACCGAATAGCGGAGCGTTGACAAAGCCAAACACCAATTGGAGAAAGTCCATGATGTTGTTGAATTGGGTGGCCAGATAAGCCGTTGCTACCGATAGCAACACACCTACTATCGTCGTGAATCGGTCAACCCAGAGGTAGTGGCTGTCCGGCGCATTCTTTCGGAAGTAGCTCTGGTAGATGTCGTAGGTAAAAACTGTGTTGAACGCAGTTACGTTGCCAGCCATGCCTGACATGAAGGAGGCCATCAAGGCAGTTAAACCGATTCCCAGCATGCCCGAAGGGTAGAACTTCGCCATTAAGGTAGTCAGTACCTGATCGTAGTCGTAACCGCCGCCGTTGGCTTTCAAAGGAAGCGTGTAATCGCCGTGCGATGAACTCATCAAGGAGAGAGCCGCGATGCCTGGCAGGATCACCACAAAGGGCATAAAAATCTTAGGAAACGCCGCAAATAGAGGAGTCTGCCGGGATGCTGCCATGGTCTCAGCGGCCATCGCACGCTGAATCACCAGGAAGTTCGTACACCAGTAACCAAACGAAAGAACAAAGCCCAGGCCTACTACTAGGCCGAAGAGCTCGACCCCTAGCGGGTTTTCGCTGGCATGACCCACGTACTTCCACGAATGCGTCATTACCGGTTGCAGTGTCTGTTTGATGCCGCCCCATCCACCTGTGCGCTCAACGGCCAGGTAAGACAGGGGCGCAAAGCCCAAAACAATGAGAAAGAACTGCACCACCTCGTTGTAGATTGCGCTGGTAAGACCGCCTAGTAACGTGTAGGCGAGGACGATTGCGGCCGAAAGAAGTACTGAATTCGTGAAACTCCAGTGCAGCACCAGTTCAAACAGAAGACCTAGTGCGTACATGCTGATGCCCGACGAGAAGATAGTCATGATGGCAAACGTAATTGCGTTCAGCCCCCGTGTCTTCTCATCGAAGCGCAGCTTTAAATACTCTGGGACGCTGCGTGCCTTGCTGCCGTAGTAAAACGGCATCATAAAGACGCCGACAAACACCATGGCCGGTACCGCGCCGAGCCAATAGAAGTGCGCGGTCATGATGCCATACTTGGCGCCTGACGCGCACATGCCGATCATTTCCTGTGCGCCTAAGTTGGCCGCGATGAAAGCAAGGCTGGTGATCCAGACCGGCACTGAATGGCCGGACGTGAGAAAATCTTCGCTCGTCGTGATCTTGCGTTTGGCCAGCCAGCCAATACCTATAACGAATAGAAAGTAGATAACCAGACTGACGTAGTCAATTGCCTTCAGTGTCAAAACTCAGGTCCTGTTCCCGCGTGGAATTGTATCGTACATGGCATGCTGCGGTATCTCAGCTAAGCACATGCGTGCCCAAGACGCTGAAATCTGTGCTTAAATAGCGCATGTCTGTCCGGAGACTTGGCTCCCTTTTCGCAGCGACTCTTTCAGCCATTAGGCTCTTTGCACTTCCCACCCCGTCACAGCTTTCAAGCAATCATAGCGGGTCTGCCAAACAGCCCATCGTAGAAACTGACCTGCTTAAAATTCAGAAGGTCACCGAGGTTCAGGTTGCACCCGATGGCGCTTTTGCTGCCTTTGCGGTTCTGTCCATTCACTCCGAGCCCCCTGGGACATCCGGTTCAGATCCGGTTTATAGCTATCGCACTAACCTCTGGTTTAACGACCTGCGTACAGCCGGGTCTAAGCCAGTGCCGCTGACGACAGGCGACCGCACCGATACGCAGCTTGCTATCAGCCCGGATGGCGCTCAACTTGCCTTTGTCCGAGCCGACGGAAAGAAACACTCGCAGGTTTGGCTGCTACCATTGCGCGCTCCGGGCGAGCCACGGATGGTAACCACGCTCGAGAACGGGGCCGCTCACCCGAGTTGGCGCAAGGATGGCAAGGCTCTGCTGGTTTCGAGCGAAATTCCGCTTTCGCAGCTACCAGGCAAGCCGACCTTTAACTTGGAGCATCCCGGACGTGAGCCGTGGGATTTTGACCGCCCTGCCACAAAAGGGGAAAGTGGTGTTTCCGCTAAGACAGAAGTAAGCCCCGTAGGGAGCCCCGATGGCGACCTGCACGAAATTCGCAACTGGCTGCAGCACAATTCGGCGCGCAACGACCCGAGTGATTTGACCCGCATTGCCTTTCTCGGTGAACTGGCGCTAAACAATGAGATGACAATGGCTGAGCTCTTTCGCGTTGATCTCAGCAGCGAGCCCAGAACGACTCAACTAACTTTCACGTTCCGGTCCCACAACGGCGCGATTTTCTCTCCGGACGGCCAGCGGATCTTGTTTG
>CALMAV010000029.1:0-382 GCA_937859895.1 uncultured Bryobacterales bacterium
GAGCAGCAAAAAGCCGGGCGCGGCCAGGATGAAGATGAGGTCGTAGGCCATTCCAGAGAGCCACATGACTGCGTCGTGCTGAGTTGCTGGCATTACAAATCCGTCTACACCGACGATGTCCTTGTTGAATCCCTCCATGGCTGCGGGCGCCTGATCGGGAGCAATCTCTTTCCATAACTCGGGCCGAAAACCGGCAACCAGATTGACTCCGCCCATGGTCGTTCGGGGCTCTCGCAAGGCCGAGATCGCGGTAACGAATTCCTTCCTTTTCGCCGGGTCCAGAACATCAAACTCCAGGTAGGCGTGCGATGCCGTTCCTAAAGCGAATATTCCGGCTTGGGGGGTGTACATCCGCTTATGATAGCGGGAATCTTCCGATCAG
>CALMAV010000029.1:392-4204 GCA_937859895.1 uncultured Bryobacterales bacterium
AGAGTCGCGCCAGGACCTGCTCCATGGTGTCCTCGGAGATCTCGACGAAGTTCGATAGGAGCTTTTCCAAGGGCACCGGCGCATCGATTCCAACGCGGCAGGACAGCGATGCCTTTGATCCGGGCAGGGCAGCGATCAAGCGCAGGAGCAGAATGTTTGCAAAGAACCAGGATTCCACCGTAAACTGCCAATTCAGATCATCGAAGGGTTGAGCGGTGACTGACTCGTCAGAGGGCAATCGATCAACTCGTAAGTTTGGCTCGGTCAACGCTCGGGCAACCCACAGCCGGTATTGGCTGGCCTGATCTGTCAGATAACCCAAAGCTTGCTTGCGCGTCCAGGGCCGACGACGAAGCTTAGCCTGGCCGTAGGTGTCATCGAAGCTATTCATCCTTCCGGTGCAATGAAGCAAAAGATTTAAGAGCTTATCGTGAACAACGGTGAACTCGGGGGCTGGCTCAACTTAAGTTGATTTCCGCGAGCCAGTCTCTCTCTTGAGCACGATGGTCATCGCCATCATCGAGACGGCCCGGAAAGTCGGTGCCGACTTCGGTGAAGTATGGAGCTTCCAATTGCTGTACCGGCCGCCCTGCTTTCGCCAACCCCGGATCGGATGTATGTTCCTCTACGCAGATTATCTTCACAATTTCCCTCGCATCATAATCACGCCGTCACAAAAGAATGCCTGCAATACATGCCGACATAAAGTTCGCGAGCGTTCCCACCAACATCGCTTTCAAGCCCAGTCGTGCCAAATCTGACTTGCGTGACGGTGCAAGACCACCAATGCCGCCAATCTGAATGGCAATTGAGCTCAGATTGGCAAAGCCGCAGAGCGCAAAAGTCGAGATCACAAACGAGCGAGGCTCAAGCACGGCTCTGAGTTTGCCGAGATCAACAAAGGCAACAAATTCATTCAGCACCATGCGGGTGCCAAGTAGATTGCCCACCGCTGCACAGTCTTTCCACTCAACTCCCAACGCCCAGGCAATCGGAGCAAAGATAAACGCCAGAACCTGTTGCAGCGACGCCGGTATCCAGCGGATGTGCCCATGTAGCCAGCCGAAGCCGCCGTTCACCATTGCGATCAGGGCCAGGAATGCGATCAGCATCCCGCCGATGTTCAACGCCAATTGCAGGCCGTCACCCGCTCCACGTGCGGCCGCATCGATCAGGTTCACCCCCGGCTTTTCAACTTCAACTTTGACCGTCCCTGCCGTCACCGGATCGCCTTGTTCTGGCATGAAAATCTTGGCCAGCATGATCGTCGCGGGCGCAGTCATGATCACCGCTGTCAACAAATGTGCAATAGAGACGCCGGCAATGGCGACATAGGCAGCCATCACCGCTCCGGAAACATGGGCCATACCGCTGGTCATCACTGTAAAAAGCTCAGACTCCGTCATGGAAGCGAGGAATGGTCGAACGGTAACTGGCGCTTCGGTCTGACCCATCACAATGCTTGCCGCGACGCACGTGGATTCAGCCCCGCTCGTGCCCATGAAGCGCTGCATAACAACAGCCATGCCGTTCACAAACACCTGCATGACCCCGAGGTAGTACAGGATGGCAAAAATAGAGCAGATGAAAATAACGATGGGCAGAACCTGAAAGGCGAAGACGACGCCGAACTGATCCGTTTTCTGCCCCAGTTTGTCACCGAAGACGAATGCTGAGCCAGCGGTCGTGTAGTTCAGCAGCGCGTTTACGAACAAGCTGACGCCGTAAAACAGTTCGCCGAAGCTTGTCTTCAGAACGAGAAAAGCAAAGGCGAACTGCAGAGTCAGGCCCCACACGACGACCCGCCTCTGAATAGCTGATCGTTTAGCCGAGAAAAGAAATGCGCAAAGGACGATGGCAACTAGACCAATCAGTCCTTGCAGTCGCGCCATCGAACCTGCTGATAATTAGCTAACTACTTCCAGGATGAGATCGCGTTCGTCCGGCGCCTGTTGGGAGATCTTGAAGGCATCTTCCACCAGTTCGGCCGCGTTTTCCAGGCGCTCGTCTCCGGTGTAATAAATACGGCAGAGAATGCTACCTGGGTCAATCTTCTGCCCGACCTTCACCTCGAGAATAACGCCGACTGCTGGGTCGATGGTGTCTTCCATGACATTGCGTCCAGCACCGATCATCGAAGATGCCTGCCCGATCAGCTCAGCATCAATAGCGCTGACGTATCCTCCACGGCTTGTCGTAATCTCCTGGGCGCCGGTTGCGTTCGGCAGCAGTTCGAAGCGGTCGAGCACCTGTGGGTCGCCGCCCTGAGCCGTAATCACATCCTTCAGCTTGCGATAGCCAGAGCCATCGAGTAGCTTGCTTTGTGCCAGTTCGCGAGCTTCGTCCAGCGTCTTCGTGATCTTGCCGAGGAAAATCATGCGCGCCGCCAGTTCCAGCGAAAGCCGTGTCAGATCTGCCGGACCTGCGTTCTGGAGTGTCTGCGAAACTTCCATCACTTCCAGAGCATTCCCAATGGCGTAGCCGAGTGGCTGATTCATATCAGTAATCAGTGCTTGCACCCGCTTGTCAATGCGACGGCCAATGCCGACCATCATCTGTGCAAGGCGCCGCGCTTCCACCTGCTTCTTCATGAATGCGCCTGAGCCAACCTTCACATCCAGCACCAGGGCATCCAGATTCACGGCCATCTTCTTGGACATAATGGAAGAAGCAATTAGCGGAATCGACTCAACCGTTGCGGTCGCGTCGCGCAGAGAATACATCTTGCCATCGGCAGGCGAGATTTCAGGAGTCTGGCCAATGAAAGCCAGCTTGTGTTCCCCTAAGATTTCCTTAAACTCGTCAACCGTCAGGTCAGTTCGGAAACCGGGGATCGATTCGAGCTTATCGAGCGTGCCGCCCGTGTGGCCTAGCGCACGTCCAGATACCATTGGTACTATCACGCCGGCAGCTGCAGCCAGGGGCGCTGAGATCAAACTTGTTTTATCGCCGACTCCTCCGGTAGAATGCTTGTCTACCTTGACACCAGGGATAGATGACAGATCCAAGACACTGCCGGAATTCACCATGGAGTCGGTAAGCGCGCTCACCTCCCGGTCGGACATGTTGGAGAAAAAGACTGCCATGAGGAAGGCGGACATCTGGTAGTCCGGGATCTCACCGCTCGTGTATCCTCCCACGATGAAGTTCAACTCCTCGGGACTGAGTTCTTCTCCGTCCCGCTTGCGGTGAATTAGGTCAACTGTACGCATTTTCGAATAAATAAGCGTAACATTCCGGGTGTAAAGTTTTTACTTCTCTAGCATTTACGAGCTTTGCGCAGGATCGCCCAGGACGCTATTTCCCGGCAGCTTTCCGTTGAGCAAAGAGCCTAGTTCGCCAGGGGCAACGCGCATCCCGATATAGAAGTATCCGAAGAGCGCGTACACCGCACTGACCTCATCGAAGCGCATCTCATAGATCAGCTTTTTGAAGATAAGCGGATCATCGGCGAACAGATCGACGCCCCACTCCCAGTCATCGAAGCCAATGGACCCGGTGATGATCTGGCGCACCGAATCCGCATAACGGCGTCCAATCATGCCATGTTCATGCATCATGCGGCCACGCTCGGCCATTGGTACTTGGTACCAGTTCTTGTTCTCGCCGCGCTTGCGGTCCATGGGATAAAAGCAGAGAAACTTAGCTGGCGGGATCTCAGGATAGAGTCGCGAGGCCATGGCAGTAGCTTGGCGAGCCGTGACCTCAGCAACCCCGGCCTTCCACGCTGCCGAGTGTGCTTCTAAGCCGCGTTCGGCCAGCGCCGCAAGATGCTGCGCGGCTCGCTCAAGGCGTTGGGCGGCGAGGCGCTG
>CALMAV010000030.1 GCA_937859895.1 uncultured Bryobacterales bacterium
GATCACATGGGCATGCTTGCTACCGTGATCAATGCTCTGGCTTTCCAGGATGCGCTGGAACGCCAGAGTGTACCTACTCGCGTCATGACAGCCATTCAGATGCATCAGGTAGCTGAGCCTTACATACGGCGTCGTGCCATTCGACATCTTGAGAAAGGCCGCGTTGTGATCTTTGCAGCCGGTACATCTAACCCATACTTTTCTACCGATACGGCGGCCACCCTTCGCGGCCTGGAGATCCACGCTGAGATCATTGCCAAAGCCACCAGCGTCGATGGGGTTTACGACAAGGATCCGAAGAGACATCCAGATGCCGTCAAGTATCCTGAGATTACGTACACCGAAGTTCTCTCTAAGGCTCTGCGGATCATGGATGCTTCCGCAGTTGCCATGTGCCGTGACAACCGTATGCCCATCATGGTTTTCGATCTAAAGGTCCCTGGCAATATAATGCGAATGGCTATGGGCGAGACAATCGGCACTACCATTCGCGAAACGGTGACGTCCTCCATCTGAACATGAAACAAGATACTCAGCCTGCTGCTCCAGCCGGAAACTCACTCTTCAAGTCAGTCAAAGAAGTCGAATCAAATGCCCGTGCGCGTATGGAGAAAGTGCTGGCTGACCTCGGCGGCGACATGGCACAGTTCCGCACTGGTCGTGCCTCCATCAACCTTCTGGATAATATCCGCGTCGACTATTTCGGCTCTCCAGTTCCACTCAATCAGGTTGCACAGCTTCACGTGCCGGAACCGGCACTGATTACAGTTCAACCTTGGGATACATCCAACATCCGTGAGATTGAGAAGGCTATTCGGCAAGCTGATTTGGGGCTGAATCCCTCCAACGATGGCAAAATCATTCGCTGCCCCATCCCGCCGCTTACCGAAGAACGCCGGCGCGATATGGCTAAGAAGCTCAGCCACTTTGCTGAGGAGCGACGTGTGAACCTGCGCAATCTCCGGCGCGATGCGAACGAGCAACTGAAGAAGCTCGCAAAGGATAAGATCATCAGTGCCGATGACGAACGTCAGGCACTAGACTCCATCCAAAAATTGACTGACGCCCAGATTGCCAAGCTCGATTCAGTGGCAAGGACCAAAGAAAAAGAGATCCTGGAGTTTAAGTAAACCCGGCCCTGTTCACTGCTTTTTTGTTGGGTTTGCTTGCTGAGGCAGCTCTCCCAGAACAGAGTCCGAGTAAGTAATACCGTTCTTTTCCAGCAAGTTACCTACTGCTCGGTCGAGTGCTACACGGGCCTTTATCCACACACTGCGCGAAGCTACCTCGGTCGAACGCGCCTGCGCCAGATAGCTCTGCTGTTGGATCACCAGCAAGTTTGTAGATGCGCCTACCGTCAGCTTATCTCGTTCTGCCTCGACAAGCTGTTCCTGGTAGCGCCGGCTCTCAACTGCCGCGTTCAAAGCCGATCGAGCCGTTTGCAGCGCGATTACAGCATTCTCTACCTGTTCTCTAACCTGATTGGCCAGCAGCTGCGTTCGTGCCTGTGCCTGCCTTACCTGCAGCAGATCGCGCGCTGCGTCTGCTTCTGCAACGTGGTTCCTCAATGGCAGATTAAGCTGAATACCAGCCTGATAAACCTTAGACGTTCGTAGCCCGGAGATACCCAAGTCGCCGGGAGCACCAATCAAACCTGTACCTGGAGTTCCCAGCGAAACAAACGGGCTTTCGGCAAAGCCTCGTGTCTGGAAGTTTCCAATAAGATCCACTTCTGGCTTGGTAGCGTTTTGCGAACCTTGCAGTGAAATCAACCCGCTTTCCACCTGGAGCGTTGCCTGCAGAAGATCGGGCCTGGCACCAAGCGCCGTGTTTACCAGCTGTGATAATGGGGAGGATTCGTCCTGGGGTGGTATGTAGATAGGATCGGTGGGCACAATCGGTAGGCCGGCCAGAATGGGATCAGCACTTCCCTGCCGCGCCAGTTGCGTCTTCAAAATGACTTCCTGTTGATGTACCAGTCCTTCCGCCTGAATTAGGTCCAGTTCGCTTGACGAAAGTAGTGATTGAGCACGCGTAAGCTCAAGCGGCGCTAGCGTACCCTGCTCAACCTGCGCCCTGTTGTCCTCCAGGAGCCTGCGAGCAGCCGCCAGAGACTCACGTTTCACCTGTACGTTTTCGTTCAAGCTTACCAGGTCATAGTAAAGTCTGCTTACTCCATAAACAGTGCTGATCAGTTGTTGATCGAACAGGAGCCGCGAAACTCTTTGGTTCACATTTGCGATCCGAAGAAACCGTAAGTTGACAGCCGAACCTCGTCCCCTTAGAAGAGGCTGCGTTACTGTAACCGAGGTATTAGGCGCCTTAAACGGATCATAATGGCTTGAATTTCCGTAAAGAGTCTGCGTCACGTTATTAACGTCCACCTCCACCTGTGTCCCGTACCTGAAACCCTCTACAAGCGCGTAATTTGCCGTTATGAAGTTGAGAGTATTCGCGGCTGGCAGGGGCGATGCACTAGTCGGGCCACCGGTTGTTGTAAGGAACGCGCTATTAGCACGATTAAAAAAGCTACTCTGCCCAACTAGCGTTGGCTGGAATGTCGGTATTGGAGGGCCAAGAGAGAAACCGAAAGGCCCCTGAACAGATAAATTGCTAGGTGTCTCGCTCAGGATGTTCAACGAGGTCAGATCATTCACCGTCGGCGTACTTGGCGTTACGGTTGAAGCCGCACTATTTAAAAGAGGACTCCCTGGGCCGCCTACACCAGTCGGACTCTCCTCCACTGAGAAGTCAGTTCCACGAAGATTTCCGCCACCTGAGGCTCGCAAGCTTTCGGTTCCAGCAATCGTCAGGTTATAGCGTCCAACCTCGACGTCTAAATTATTTTCAATGGCAAGGGCCAAGGCATCATATAACGAAAGAAACAGGGTACCGCTTCTGACAAGCGTACGCGCTCTGTTAGCTGGACCGAGCGGAAGGGCTGGTGCCGTCGGACTCCGGTACTGAGCCCCAAAATGGAAAACAGAAGTAGAAGGATAATTCGGTTTTGCTTCTGGTGAAACGGTACTATCGTGCTCAATGCCTTTCAGTTCTGGAGTAATCTTCTGCTGCTGGCCAGAAACTTTGTAGCTAGCCAGCAACAGGCAGCACGCATAGGCCAGAGTCCTCATTGCTTGGACGACTTCGACGGATTTGAGCTACCCGAATGCCCGCCTCCACTTTTTGCCCCGGGACTAGGCGTCTGGGCCTGATTATCAAGTTTCTGATCTCCGTAATTACCTTGGCTGCTCTGGTGCGACGAGGATTGTGAGCTTCCCTGCCCTGCGCTCGAATCTCCACTCTTACCCTGTCCGAATTGCGGTTCTACCTTTGCCCCATCTGTCACTTGGTCCGTCACGTCCATAACAATTACGTCGCCTTCTCGCACACCTGAAATCACCTCTGTCTGGTCGCCATAGTCACGCCCGATTCCAATGGGACGCAAATGAACAATGTCGTTTTCCACGACCGCTACTGAGTTCTGCCCACCACGCACCACAATCGCGGCACCAGGAATAATCAACGGCGGCAATGCTCTCACATCTACAAAGGCTACCCTCACGTACATTCCTGGAACGAGATTCTGGGTGTTAATCAGCCGCACTTCTACCAGCAGCGTTCGGGTATTCTGGTCGATCGATGCTGATGTCCTGCTAACTTGGCCCGTAAACTTTTGGGTTGGTCGTTCCTGAAACATCAACGACGCTTTTTGTCCTATGTGGATCAATGATGCGTAAGCTTCCGGCACGGATACCAAAACCCGCAGGCGGTCAGTACTCGCTATAGAAAACATCGGACCGCCTTGTGATCCACCAGTCGACGGAGTCACACTAGACGCCACATTGCCAGACGACCCTTGGTTATTCCCCTGAGCTGCGCTGAGCGACGAGGAGTTCGAGCTTGAAGCTGACGATGCGTCGGTCATACCCGAACCTCCAGCACTGATCAAGGTCCCGACATCCACATTTCTCGCCGTGACAATCCCAGCGAACGGCGCAGTTACGCGTTCAAACTGCTGCAGCACAAGCAGCCTGTTAACATTCTGGCGATTACCCTCTATAGAACTCTGCGCAGCATTCACATTCGCCCGTGCAACATTGAAGTTTGCTTCTTGCTGGTCGCCCTCTTGCCGCGAGAATACGCCTCTCGCCACAAGCACCTTATAACGATTAAAAGTTAAAG
Source organism: uncultured Bryobacterales bacterium (assembly GCA_937859895.1). Classification (GTDB taxonomy): domain Bacteria; phylum Acidobacteriota; class Terriglobia; order Bryobacterales; family Bryobacteraceae; genus Bog-105. The sequence continues at coordinate 4,183 of CALMAV010000030.1, forward strand.
CAGCCAGCTGCTCCTGTGCTTGTACCTGCACCAGTGATGCCTGGCTCTGGGCAAGGTTTGATTGCGCTTGTGCAACCTGCCTGTCTAAATCAGGAGAATCTATGACGGCCAACAACTGCCCATTCCTTACGTGGTCTCCTATGTCGACCAGACGCTTGATGACATATCCCGAGGCTCGTGCGTAAATGTTTGCCTCAGTGTAGGGAATCGTTGTTCCTGGAATGATCAGCTCGCTCGATACCGGCGCACGTTTCACCCGAACGGCATTTAGTCGCGGTACTGCGGTAGAAAGAGTATGAGCTTCTTTGTCG
>CALMAV010000031.1:0-4337 GCA_937859895.1 uncultured Bryobacterales bacterium
ACTCCACACTTAGACCGTCATAGTTAGAGATCTCATCATTCTGAATGATCCGGATGTCTCCGAAGAGCCGGTTCGGACGACGTGACGCTACCGTCCCGAGACCAGGCGCGGGTGTATTTGGGTAGTAGCTTCGATCGAGATGAACAGTGTGTGAGCCGATATATTGAACATCCAGCGCCGCGGAGTTCCAGAGTCCCTGCTGAATGCCAAACGTCCATTGATTCATGTAGGGCGTTGGCAAGTGGGGGTTGGGACTAACTACGTTGAAGATTCGTGCAGTGCCGCAAGCGGATGGCGGCCTGGGATCATTGAAGGTGATGGGTGATGTAAGCGTTGCCGTACAGCTAATGACAGCGCTAAAGGGCGGATTGCCACTGAGGAACGTAAAGGTATTGGTTTGGTTCGGGTTGTAGTAAATGCCAAAGCCGGCACGAACAACGGTCTTGTCCGTTGCACGATAAGCTAAGCCGAAACGAGGGGCAAAATCTTTGTGGGTCGGTTCAATGAATGAAAATCCCGGTTGCGGAACCCTCGACGGAATCAGTGCGGTTCGAGAGGCGTTCAGGATGGTTGCGTAGCCGTTCACCGTATAGGGAACAGTCGGCAGTTCATACCGAAGCCCTAAATTAAGAGTTAGTCTTTTCGAAGCCTGCCAGTTATCAACGACAAAGAATCCGTCCCGCCATTCAGCTACCTGGTTTCGAATCTGCGGCCCCGCCGTAGTGTCACTCTGAACGTATCCCAGTATGAAATCGGCTTGGGCGTTGCCGGTATAGAAGCCAGTGAAGTTAAACAAACCGTTCGGATTGTTAGTTGCCGCGCGAGAGGTAATCAGCTTCCTTAACTCCGCGCCCACAATCAATGTATGTGCGCCATGGGTATAGGTAAGTGAATCCGTGCCCTGCCACGTGGTGTCGAACTGGAACCAGTTTGTGCCGGCGTTGCCTAAACCCATGATGCCACTGGTCGAGATAGTGGGAATGCCTGGATTACTAAATGAGGTATCGCCAGTGAAGCCGGGAATGCCTAGATCGGTACCGGCAGTCCTCAAATTGTTTGCGTACCAGTAATTAGTTGCATTAGTGATCAGGTGCTGACGGCCGACGCGAAAATCATTGACCATGTTCGGCGTGATGGTTTGGGTGTACCCTGCCACCCAGTTCTCCGTAGTAACTGGCAAGTAAGTCGCGTTGAAAGGTCCCGTTGCTCCCGTGAGATAGGTCTCATCGTTGTTGGCATAACGAAAGAAGAGCCGGGTTTTGTCGCCAATGTTGTGGTCCAGCCGACCGATAAACTGATTGAAACTGTCGTTGTTCGGATACGTTGCCGCGTAGTTGTTGCCAATGCCGGGGAGGTTCGGGAGCGGCATGTACTGCAGCAACCTCAAACTCTGGGGAGACAAGGAGGAAGTAGGAATGATATTTCCAGGGAAAGCCATTCCGTTGACTGCCTTCAAAGGCGTCTTAATTTCCGAGAAGTTACCTCCTCTCATCAGGGGCGTTAAAACTGTATCTTGTCCACTCGATAATCTGATGAGACGCAGACCTTCGTAGTCGAACATGAAGAACGTTCTGTTCCGGCCGTCGTAGAGCTTCGGAATTCTAACCGGACCTCCAATTTCGACGCCGAATTGGTTCTGACGAAGAGGCGCTTTCTTTGCAGTCGGGGTCAGGAAGAAGTTTCGTGCGTCTAGTTTTTCGTTCCGGAAGAACTCCCAAAGAGCTCCGTGAAAGTCGTTGGTGCCGCTCTTGGTGATCAAGTTCAAATGGGCTCCTAGATAACCTCCGTATTGAGCCGAGTAGTTTCCCGATTGCACCTCAAGCTCCTGAATGGCATCGGGCGACGGGTGGTACGGCGATGTCGTAATCAGGTTGTTCATGGTAGCGATGCCGTCCAGCGAGATGCTGTTTTGAATCTCACGAGTGCCTGCGGCAATAAAGGCCTCGCCAGGCGGAATGCCGTTAGTAGCTTTCTGCCCAGGCAAGACACCGGGTGCTGTGATGGCTAAACGCAAGACATCGCGGCCATTGAGCGGCAGGTCAGCAATGGACCGCGCACTGATGACTTCCCGCACACTTGCGTCATCAGTGGAAATAGGGGGAGCGCTGCCAGATACCACTACCTGCTCAGAAACTTGCCCAATTTGTAAAACAAAATCAGTACGAACGGTTTGGTTATAGTCAACTACAATGCCGCTCTTGACTATCGTTGCAAAGCCAGGCTGCTTGGCTGTAACGTTGTACTTACCAATTTTCAGAAACTCGATTGTGTAGTTACCTTCGTTGTTCGTACTTGCTCTGTAAGTATCGTTAGTTTCGGCATTCACCGCTGTAACTTCAACCCCAGCGACCGAGGCGCCTGCCGCATCGGCAACGCTGCCAGTCAAAGAGGTTGTATTAGCAAGCTGAGCATACGCTCCACTGCCCGCAAACAACGCGAGAAGCAAGGCTCCCCAAATTTTTCGCATTAAGACCCCACCCGTGATTGTAGTTACCGAAGCTGCGATTCAGCAATCGCCAGCGACGCGCAAAAATGTAGGTATGTGCGTCGAGATCGCCCCAGAAGTTTAGAAGAATTTCACCACGTGGCCGATACTCTTGTCAATACAATACAGGTTCCGCTCGGATCAGGAGTACAGCAGAGCCAGGCAGAGCGGAGCCTGCATATGCGCCAGCGTCACCGGTGGATGAAGTCGTCCGCTGGTGGAGTCGATGGCCAGACACGTTGCAGAGCAACCCTGCTCACCGGCAAATAGAAATACCTTCTCCCCATCGCGAGACAGCAGCAACGAGCTGTGAGGGCCGGTGTTTATCGAGTGAGACATCGACAACTTCCCGGTCCCCTCGTCAATCGTCCACACTGCAAGGGTCTCTGAAGATGCAGGATGCGTTGAGTATAGAAAGCGGCCACAGGGATCGACCGCCAGATCACCACCGGATCCCATGACTCTGATCTTTGGATCGGTAATCTGCCCGGTACAGGTGTTGAGGCGATACGAAGCAACCGAGCGACTCAGCGCATTGGAGATGAACAGCAGCGAGCCCGATGGGTGGATCGCTATATGAGCAGGGCCATCCCCGGGTTGCACCGCCGCCCGGCAAACTCGTTTCATCAGGCCACTCTCCGCTGCGAATACGTTGATGCGATCGCTTCCGAAATCCGTACTGACGAAGAACTTTCCAGAGGGATGAACAGCTATAGAGTGAGGGTGGGCCGAAGCTTGTCCGACGCTTCCGGCGCTACCGCCGATCTCTTTTAAAACTTGAGTTACCGGACCGAGCTCTCCATCACCGGAAATAGGCAACAAGTTATACGCACCGCCGCCGTAAGCAGCAACCACGAGGTACTGACCATTAGGGGCAACCGCCAGGTGTCGTGGCTCCGTAGCCGATAACGAGAGTGGTTGTCGGTCTACTAAGCTGAGCATTCCACTGCCGGGAGCAACGGCGTAAGACTCCACCGAACCACTCGGTAATCCCAGGTACTCATCTACTTCGTTGATGGCGAACAACAGCTTCTCCTCCGGAAGCAGTACGAGAGATGCGGGCCGCCGGCTAGGGATGGATTGCTTCAGGGTCCAACACGATGGAGAAACACTAAAGACATCGATACGGTCCGGACTTCCAACGTAAGCGAACTTTGGCTCCGACGACTCGGCGATGGAAGCGGTTGCTGCCGTTGCATTTAGTGCGGTGACAGCCGGCATGGATGCGAGTGCCTTCAGGAATCGGCGGCGACTGCCGTTGAAAGCCCACCCCATCAGGCCCCCTCCCGTTTGGGCCGAATCGACATGGCGTGATGGAAAACATTATGTGGATCGTAGCGCTGCTTCACTTCTTGCAGAAACGGATATAAATCTCCATTGCCGTAGTAGAGCTGCGGCCAGAATGGATAGGCAAGCATGTCCCGATCTGGATAGTTGATGTAGCAGCCTTCGTAGTGTTTGCCCGGGTAAGGCGTTCCGGCAAACTCAGCTGGTACGTTTTCACCTGTATACAAATCGGTATAGAAGTCGCTCATCCATTGAAGCCGTCCCGCATCATCATCCCGGTTATGCCAATAGGACTGGTATTGCAGCTTCATAACGGAAGAGCGCTGCCAACTTGCGGTTTCCGCAACAAGATTCGGTCGATTGGTTGCGCCGCCATACGAGTCAACATCTCGAACAGATCCCTTCAGATCGACCCCTGGAATGACACGCCGGAGATGCTTGTAAATGCACTTGGCTTCTGCGGGCGTGAAGTTCTCTTTCATGTAAGTCGACTTGTACTTGGCACGATACAAACCGCTACCCGTGCCATTTACCGTGGCATCGAGCCAAAGCTGTCGAGTCAATT
>CALMAV010000031.1:4347-6075 GCA_937859895.1 uncultured Bryobacterales bacterium
GTCCGGGACACGGTTTGGCAGCCGGCTGGCACTCCTCGAATCGACCTAAAAACTCATGGACAACATGCAGATCCTGGCAAGTTCCGTCGGGATTGCAGAACTGAAAATTCATGTGGAAGCGGCCCGTCGAGGAGTGGGTCAAGTCCAAGACCGTAAACAAACCCCAGGTATCAGGATCCTTACCGCGGGTTGCCCAATAGTCGCCATAAGTCAGCAAGATATCGGCGAAGCGCGCTTCGGTCATAGTTGCCCAGTCGAAAGAGACGCCCCCGCTCATAATCTCCCCCGGGGGATGAGGAAGATTGTCGAAGAGGTAGCCGGTGATGATTCCGAAGTTTCCGCCGCCTCCGCCACGGCAGGCACGAAGAAGATCAGGGTTGTGAGACTTATCGGCAAGCCCAAGTTGGACGTGGCCTTTGCCGTCTACCGTGAGGATGTCGACCGCGGACAGCCAATCAACGGTTAAGCCTTGGAGCCGAGACCAGACGCCGTATCCGCCACCGCAGATATGACCGCCTGCGCCTACCGAGTAACATGAGCCCGCAGGGATAGTGACCCCGTGCCGCTTAAACAAATCCTGGTAAACGTCACCGAGCTGGCGACCGGCACTAATTCGATAGCGGCCATTGTCACCCGGCAAATTGGGAGCAGTTAACAGGCTCAGGTCCAAGATGGAACCGCCTGGATTGTTCACCACGAAATCTTCGTAGCAGTGCCCGCCACTTCGAACCGTGGGACGTCGGCCCTCATCGATTATCCGCTGCAGTGCTGCGGCTACCTCCTCTGCTGTCTCACACAGTTCGACCGAATAGGCCGCGTCGGTCTTCGACACCGGCCAGCGAAGATTGCGGCTTTTACTTAGCGTGTTGTAGCGAGGATCCTGCCTGGTAATAGCGGCGGCCATAGCTGACTTATTTTGCCACTGTCCGATCGGCTTGTTATGACTTGAGCTCCCAAGGCCGTCTTGCAGCAATGCCCACGTTATAACGTGTTCGTAGGTGGAAGGAGCTGTGAATGGAGAATGCGAGTACCCGACGTAATCTTCTCGGTCGGGCGGGAAGTGTTCTGGGAGGCATCGGCATAGCGGTTGGGGCACGTGCCGGCAAGGCTGATGAAGCTCGGCCTAAGACAGGAGGCGAGGACTATTACGAAAAGCTGGGCGTCACTAAAATAATCAACGCGGCTGGTACTTACACCGTTTTGACCGCCTCCGTAATGCCGCCGTCTGTACAAGCTGCAGTGGCCAAAGCCGCGCAGCATCCAGTGCGCCTTTTGGAGTTGCAAAAGAAAGCGGGCGAATACCTGGCACACAAACTTCAATGTCAAGCAGCGATGGTCACCGCAGGTGCCGCATCGGCATTAACGCTTGGCACAGCCGCGTGCATTCAGGTGATGAACCATGCTCCGATTACTGCGGTGCCAACCAAAGTCTCAGCACTAAAGAAGAACGAGGTCTTAATTCAAAAAGCGCACCGGTATGGATACGATCACTCGATTGAGATTTGCGGCGTCCGGTTCGTAGAGGTCGAAACTCTCGAACAGTATCGCAACGCTTTTAACGAACAAACCGTGATGGCTCATTTCTTCAACGCTGCCGAAGAAGGCGCAATTAGCCGCGAGGACTGGATTCGTGTGGCGCACCAGCATAAGGTGCCATGCTTCAACGATGCCGCCGCGGATGTCCCGCCGATCTCGAACCTTTGGAATTATACGAAGATGGGCTTTGAC
>CALMAV010000032.1:0-860 GCA_937859895.1 uncultured Bryobacterales bacterium
GGACGCGTAGGTATTGAGACTGCCCACCAGTAATGCCGCCAAGCATATGAGAGAACCCGAACAGAGCTGCCGGAGATTGCCCCATGGCTTTTTTGGCGATCTCTGCATTTGGGTTCGAATTGTCGCAGCACGAGAACAGTCCCATTTTGCAAAACCGGCAGACGCCGCAGGAGATGGTAAACGGAACCACAACGCGGTCACCCTTCTTGAACTTTGTGACTGACTTGCCGACTTCGACTACCTCACCCATCGGTTCGTGGCCAAGAATGTCTCCGCTTTCCATGGTCGGCATTAAGCCGTCGTAGAGGTGGAGGTCTGAACCGCAAATCGCGGTGGACGTGATTTTGAGAATGACATCGCTTTCAGCCTGAATTGTTGGGTCGGGAACGGTGTCGACTCGTACATCGTGTTTGCCGTGCCATGTTAGAGCTTTCATTTACTTAGATCCTGCCTTCAATCCATAGAACTGGAACGGACTGGTCTCAGTTACAAAGAACTGCAGCCCCGGGGTTTCTACCAGTCATTTCCACTACGCAGGACTCGAATTTAAGGTTTGAGTCTACACCTGCCCAGTGTGTTCGGCAGCGTCGGTTATGCTGAACGGCGGAGGTAGCTCAATGCAGCTACGCGTATTGGCCTTTGTGCTGGCGGGCGGTAAAGGAACGCGCCTATTTCCTTTAACCAAGGAGCGGGCTAAGCCGGCAGTTCCGTTTGGCGGTCGTTACCGCATTGTCGATTTTGTCCTGAGCAACCTGGTTAACTCAGGCATTTACTCGATTTACGTGCTGATTCAGTTTAAGAGCCAATCACTCTTGCAGCACTTGCGCGAGGGGTGGGAGGTGAGCGGGTTGCTCCGTAAC
>CALMAV010000032.1:870-4404 GCA_937859895.1 uncultured Bryobacterales bacterium
ATCGCGGTACAGCCGACGCGATCTCTCAAAATTGTAATTTGATTGAACAGGCCGATCCGCACGTAGTTGTTATCTTCGGCGCCGATCATATCTACCGGATGAATATTCGGCAGATGATTGAATACCACGTGGAGAAGCGTGCAGGAGTGACCGTGGCGGCTATTCCGGTCGACAAGCAGTACGCCAGTGAGTTTGGCGTAATTGAGACCACCGAGCACGGACGCATCATCGGCTTTCATGAGAAGAAGAGAGATGCCCCAACCATGCCGAGCGACCCCACGCGGGTGTACGCCTCAATGGGCAACTATATTTTCTCCACCGATTTGCTGATGGAGGAGCTCCGGCGAGACGCCGAAGACGAGAAAAGCTCGCACGATTTCGGCAAGGACATATTGCCGAAGCTGATAGGGCGTGCGGACATGTATGCCTATGACTTTCAGACGAATGTCATTCCAGGCGACCCGATCGGCGCGCCCCAGTACTGGCGTGATGTCGGTACGCTGGATGCCTACTACGAGGCCAGTATGGATCTCCGCGCGGTCTCGCCGGAGTTGAATCTGTACAATCGGCAGTGGCCGCTGCGGACGGCGGGGTACTTCGATGCTCCTGCCAAGTTCGTCTTCGATGAGGAAGGCCGGCGTGGTCTCTCTATCGACTCCATTGTTGCGGGCAGCTCCATTGTTTCCGGCGCGGTTGTGAAACGATCAATCCTGGGCCGTAGCGTGCGCGTGCATACCGGAGCGTTGGTGGAAGATTCGGTGATTTTTGACAACTGCGACATCGGAAGGCACTGCAAAGTGCGTCGGGCCATACTCGACAAAAACGTAAAACTCCCGGCAGGTACAGAAGTAGGCTACAACCTGGATGAGGACCGCAAGAAGTGGCACGTAACCGAGAGCGGCATTGTGGTGATTGAGGGCAAGCGCTCGAGTGTCGACATCTCGGTACTACAGGTGTAAGAGAGGCAGGAAAACCCTGGTACTTGTAAGAAGCGTACGACCGTGTTATGTTTGCATCATTGGGCCGACAGATGGGAATTAATGCCGGCCCAATCGATCAGGCTAGAGATCTAGTTCGATCACCAACCTGGTTCGTCGCTTCCTGAGTAAAATCAGGAAAACAACAAACGCTAAGAGGTACATAAGTACCTCCTTTCTGCTTCAAACTGACCCGCCTGTTACTTAGGCGGGTCTGCTGTTTTATGAAGCCCATGGCGCTTCCAGCAATCCCCAAATTAGAAGCAGATATCTTGTAGGTGCGCGAAACAACCTTTTTCTCTTTGGTGTTTAGCTCTTCCGGGTAGCCGGTCGGCCAGACAAAAGCAGGCCAACGCTTACGACAACCGTGCAGCCAACGACGTTGTACCAGAGGAACGAGAGCTGAGTAAACGTCGCTGCCCAGAAGATAGCCGCTTCGCCGGCCAGAACGGCGAAGAAAGCAGCGGTCCCCTTCACACGTCGGCAGAAGAAGGCCAGAACGAACACCCCGAGCAGTCCGCCATAAAACAATGAGCCGACAATGTTCACGCGTTCGATAAGCGCACCGAAGCCGCGCGCTCCGAAAGCGGCAAAACACACGGCGTAAGCGCCCCAGAACACAGTGAACCCACGGGAAGCCCAGAGGTAGTGGCGATCGCTTCGATTGCGTACCAGGAACCGGCTGTAGATGTCGATAACCGACACAGTGGCGAGAGAGTTAATCTCGCCGGAGGTGGACCCCATTGACGCCGAAAAGATTACTCCTATCACTAAGCCGACCAAGCCAACCGGCAGATAAGCTTTTATGAATGACAGGAAGATGTAGTTCGTGTCGTCGAAATCGGGGCTGACCTGGTGAAGAGCGCCAACCCGTGCCCGTTCAAACTTTGCCTGAGCAGCGCGAAAGGCAGGTACTGCAGCGCTGTCGTTTGCGGCAGCGAAGGCGGCCTGCCTGCGCTCTTCGAAAGCCGCACGGTAACGTGACTCGACCGCCGGCCACGTTGCCTTACGCGCTACCCGGGCCGCCTCAGCAGGTTGGTAGATGGCCGGCGCCGGTGCAAATAGTGAGAGTACAAACACCATTGCCCCGATGAACAGAATAAAAAGCTGCATCGGGATCTTGACCACGGCGTTGAACAGCAAACCCAGCCGGCTCTGCGCAATAGACTTGCCGGTAAGGTAACGCTGAACCTGGCTTTGGTCACAACCGAAGTAAGCCAGAGCAAGAAAGCCGCCACCGATTAAGCCGCTCCACAGGTTATAGCGATCACTCGGATGAAAGCGGAAGTCTACGATGTTCAGGCGTCCGGCAAAGCTTGCCAGCCGAATGGCATCGGGAAACGATACGTTGTGGGGCAACGCATGGACCGCAACCAACAAGCTGAGCAGCAGCGCGAGAAAGATCATGGTCATCTGCTGCACATCGGCCCAGGTAAGGGCCTTGATTCCGCCGGTTGTGGTGTAGAGCACGACCAGGAGCCCGATGAGCGCAGCCAGCCAACGGTCAGACCAGCCAAGGACAGCCGACAGCGCGACAGCAGGCGCGTAGAGACCAATGCCGGCAGCCAAGCCACGCTGGATTAGGAATATAGTACTGACCAGAGCACGGGTCTTCGCGTCGAAGCGGCTCTCCAGGTACTCGTAGGCTGTATAAACTTTGGCGCGGTGGAAGATAGGGACGGCCGTAACGCAGAGAATCACCATGGCGATCGGCAGCCCGAAATAAAACTGTGCAAAGCGTAAACCGTCAACGAAGCCCTGACCGGTAGTTGAGATGAACGTAATGGCAGAGGCTTGAGTAGCAAGGATAGAAAGCCCCATCGCGTACCACGGCATCGTGTTGCCGGCGAGCAGATAGCTGTTGACGGTGCTGCTTCCACGACCTCGGTACAGGCCATAGCTAACCAGCGAAACGAGCCACAGAAGAAGAACAGCCCAGTTCATGGCGCTCATGCGAGCGCACTCTTCATCGCACCCCTAAGCTCAGCGACCTGTGCGCGCGCGACCGGTGCCGAGATGCTATGCCCGTCTCGCGCAAAACGACCTACGTGCACGTACTTAAGAGATGGATCCGCAGCGACCTCCCCCAACAACTCCCAGCTCAGCCCGATACCGGCGATGAACTCAATTTGGGGAGACGAGGCAGCTTGCCAGCGTCGCAGGTCAGCTACTCCTATCTCTCGCTTCGATCCCGCAACGCTCACAAGAATTCGATCCACCTGCCCGAATTGTTTAAGCGTTTCGATGGCGGCAAACGGATCAGCCAGCTCCTCGAAAGCTCGATGAAAAGTGAAGGGAACCGTCGAAGCAGTTTGGCCGATTTGCCTCAAAACTCTTACGTTCACGTTTCCGTTCTCAATAAAGCCGAGAACAAGGCCATCTACAGGCAACGCGGCAAAAGCTTTGGCATCGCGGAGCAACCCCTCCACTTCATCCCGGTCATGAACTTCTGAAGAAGGGGTGTGGCGCAGCATGACGCGGGCTGGAATTGAAACTGCCGCAAGTATCCGCTCAACCACCAGAAAGTCAGGAGTCAAGCCGCCGAGCTGGAGTTCCC
>CALMAV010000032.1:4414-4664 GCA_937859895.1 uncultured Bryobacterales bacterium
GTTCCCTCACAATTTCGAGGCAGTCGGCTCCACCGGCCTCAGCTTCACGCGCTTCCTCAACTCCCGTGACGATTACTTCCAGACGCGTCCTAGTATCTGGCGGCATGAGAGATCCACGACAGCACGGTGAGTAGAATCGCAAGGTAAAGCAGCACGGCCGAATACACGCGCGGCCAAGTGCGGAGAAACGGCGGCGCTTCTTCTTTTCGCTCCTCTGGAGGGGGGACGTAGCAGGGTTCGACGTGCTTTC
>CALMAV010000033.1:0-2220 GCA_937859895.1 uncultured Bryobacterales bacterium
AGCTTCAACTGCTCGTTAGAATCGTTAATGCGGGCATCAATGGCAGTCGCCTTCCGGAAATCAAACGGCGTTCCAGCTACTGGCTGCAGCACGCCCGTTGGAATCAGGTTCGCGTCCACTGGAGTAAAGCGGTCTGCGGCCAGCATCACTCGATGGTCCAGCACTGACTTGGTTCCGGCACCCGCCAGATTGAAGTACGAGTGGTTCGTGAGATTCAGGACCGTCTCTTTGTCCGTGGTTGCGGTGTAGTCAATTCTGAGCGCCTGGCCATCGAGCGTGTACTTCACCGTGACATCTAGCGCGCCGGGGAAGCCCATCTCTCCATCCGGACTCAGGTAGTGCAACTGCACGGCCGGATGGCCCGGCGTGGAAGCATCTTTTCCGTCCCAAACACGGGCGTTGTAGCCGACCGTGCCACCGTGAAGCGAGTTCGTACCGTCGTTGGTCGGAACTTGGTATTTGTGCCCATTGATGGTGAACTGCCCAAGGGCCAATCGGTTGCCATAACGGCCGATAAGTGCACCGAAGTAGGACTTGTTCGAGGGCGACGTATATTCGTCTAGGCTGCCGAAGCCAAGGACCACATCTCCGGCTTTACCGTTGCGATCTTTTGCCTCAATCGAGGTCACTGTTCCACCGTAGTTCGTGATAGCTACCTTCATACCGGAAGGGCTCTGCAGCGTATACAGCGAAACTTCTTTGCCGTCTCTAGTTCCCCACGATTTCTGCTGAAACTCTCCAGACTGGGAGAACAAGGCCGCTGCTGATAAGAGCAGAATGAAAGGGAGGCGAAGGCTACGTGGCAAGGTGGACATAAGTTCAAGTAAAACGGATGCATCCAGTGTATGTCGGCGCTGTTGCAGAATCTCCAGGTGCTTTGATGAACCGTTGGCTTCGTTCAAACCTAAGGAGTTTAGCCATTTTATGCTCGGAGGATAAATTCGCTAAACTCCTTATAAATGCCTGGGCATGAGCAATGGACCCTGTAACGAACCCCTACTCTCCCGGTGCAGGGAGTCCTCCACCGGAACTTGCGGGTCGAGACAAACTGCGCGAACAGGTTCGAATCGCCATTACGCGCATCCGCCGTGGCAACTCTGCCAAAAGTGTGTTGATGGTTGGACTGCGCGGAGTGGGTAAGACTGTATTGCTGGAACGTATGCGGAGAGATGCTGAAGAGTCTGGGGCTTATACCCTTCGCATCGAGGCACCTGAAAACCGCTCGCTGCCAGCCCTTTTGGCACCTCAGCTCCGGTTGGTGTTGCTGCGGCTAAGTCGAGTGGAAGCCGCCAAGAACTTGGCTCAGCGTGGGCTCCGCGCTCTGGCAGGCTTTGCGAAGGCGCTGAAGGTGAAGTACTCTGACCTGGAGGTCGGTCTTGATTTTGAACCCGAGCCGGGGCTGGCCGATAACGGCAACCTCGAAAACGATCTAACCGCACTTTTGAAAGAGGTTGGGCTGGCGGCTCGAAATGCAGATACTGCCGTCGTTCTCTTCATCGACGAGATTCAGTATCTTGACAACGATCAGTTCGCGGCGCTCATCTCCGCATTACACCGGTGCGCACAGAGCAAACTTCCCTTAACCGTTGTTGGCGCGGGTTTACCGCAGCTGAGGGGTTTGGCAGGCAACGCTAAATCATATGCGGAAAGGCTGTTTAACTTTCCGATAATTGAGCCTCTGGCACCGGCGGAAGCAGAACTGGCGATTGTCAAACCCGCGGGTGATGAGGACGTCGATTACAATCCTGAAGCGGTTGCTCAGATCCTTTCCGCAACGCGAGGATAGCCGTATTTTCTTCAAGAATGGGGAAAACACGCGTGGGATGTTGCTGTACGAAGTCCCATTACGTTGTCCGATGTTTCGGCAGCATCTGTTGAAGCGGTAGCGGCACTCGATGAAAGCTTTTTCCGGGTGCGCTTCGACCGACTTACTCCCACCGAAAAAAAGTATCTACGCGCGATGGCTGAGCTTGGGCCGGGCTCCCACCGATCCGGAGAGATTCCGCAGATGCTAAACAAGGGCGCGAATTCCCTAGGGCCAGTTCGCCAGACTTTGATAACCAAAGGAATGATCTGGAGCCCCAGCCATGGCGACACTGCCTTTACGGTGCCTTTGTTTGACGAGTTCATGAAGCGAATTATGCCCGGTCCGGAGTGGCGGGGAGATTAACCCTGCTTTTGCAGTTCACCGCGCGTAAAACCGAGCAAAACCAGCAGCTA
>CALMAV010000033.1:2230-3371 GCA_937859895.1 uncultured Bryobacterales bacterium
AAGCTCTCTCGCTCCTTGACTTACCAACCATATTTCTGCAATTGTAGAAATATTAAAAGATGTCGGAAACTAAGGCTCCGCCCGATTTGCCAGAGCAAGCCGGGCCACTAAATACCGTGTTCACCATAGCCTTTCTGCGTACAAATCGAGGGACAGTCGACGGATAAATACATGGGCAAAGCTAAAAAGGAACCGGATGTGGTGCGGTATGCCGATATGTTCTCGGCAATGGGAACCGAGTCGCGACTTCGCATCATGCGGCTGCTGCTGGCCGCGCATCCGGAAGGCATGATCGCAGGAGACATCGGGGCGGAGCTGGACATCCCGGCTTCCACGCTGTCCCATCATTTGGACAAGCTGAAAAACGAAGAGCTGGTGAAAGTTCGCCGCGAGAGCACGTTTCTCCGGTATTCGGCTAACACCGATGTGCTGGGGGAACTGCTGGGGTTCCTCTATGCCGAGTGCTGCACGCGTAACAAGGCCATCGAGCCACAGACAATCGTCCAGCTTTGTCGATAAGCAGGGGCGAGTTTGTCAGTGAATGAGCGTAAAGATCGAAAGGATCAAACAGATGGAACTAAAAGAAATCGTTAAAGAGAGATATGGCGAGGCTGCGCGCCGAGTCAGCAATGGTGGCAGCAACGGATGCTGCGGCGGGTCGGCGCTGTTGGATGGAAGCTGCGACCCGATCACTTTCAATTTGTACAACGACGGTGAAGCAGGCCAGATACCGGAAGAAGCGCTGCGAGCGTCCCTGGGTTGCGGCAATCCCACGGCGCTTGCAAAGCTGAATGCTGGCGACACCGTACTGGACCTTGGCTCAGGCGGCGGCATCGATGTGCTGCTTTCAGCGCGGCGGGTCGGACCTACCGGCAAGGCTTACGGCCTCGATATGACCGATGACATGCTTGCCTTGGCGCGTGATAACCAGCGAAAGGCAGGAGTGGAGAATGCGGAGTTTCTCAAGGGAGAAATTGAGCATATCCCACTGCCAGACAACAGCGTGGATGTGATTATTTCCAACTGCGTCATCAATCTGTCAGGTGACAAGGACCAGGTGCTGCGTGAGGCGTTCCGGGTTCTGAAGCCGGGTGGCCGCTTTGCGGTGTCGGATGTGGTGGTGCGTGGCGATGTTCCCCCC
>CALMAV010000033.1:3381-7687 GCA_937859895.1 uncultured Bryobacterales bacterium
CCCCCTGAGATTCGGCGCAATGTCGAGTTGTGGGTCGGCTGCGTTGCCGGGGCTATGCAGGACACCGAATATACAGAAAAGCTAACGGGGGCGGGCTTTGCCGCTATCGAGATTGAACCCACACGCATTTATGAGATTGAAGATGCGCGCCAGTTTTTAACCGGTCAGGGCATCGATGTCGATGCAATAGCTCCGGTGGTCTCTGGCAAGTTCATGGGTGCATTCATACGCGCTACCAAACCAGCGGGTTGCCGTGGGCCGGGTTGTTGCTCGTAAAGACAAAATGTCGAACACCCTTACCGCTCCGGCACGTGCAGCTGCGCGCCTTGGTTTCTTTGAGCGCTACCTGTCGTTTTGGGTCGCGCTCTGCATGGTGACGGGCATTGTTGTCGGCAAGTTTCTGCCGAGCTTCACAGCCTTACTGCGCGGCTTGGAATTCGGGAAGGGCAGCCAAATCAACGTAGTCATTGCGGTGCTCACCTGGCTCATGATTACGCCCATGATGATGAAGGTCGATTTCTCGTCAATCCGGAATGTCGGCCGCCGGCCCGCCGGTTTATTGGTGACGCTGCTCGTCAACTGGATCATCAAGCCGTTTTCAATGGCGCTGCTGGCCTCCGTTTTCTTCCGGCTCATCTTTGCCGCTTTTATCTCGCCGACAGAAGCTGACCAGTACATTGCAGGCTGCGTCATTCTTGCGGCTGCGCCCTGCACGGCTATGGTCTTTGTGTGGAGTCATCTCACCAACGGTGACCCGGCTTATACGCTCGTCCAAGTCTCGGTAAACGATCTCATTATGCTGGTGCTGTTCGTGCCGATCGTGCAGTTTCTCGTGCATGGTGCATCCTCGCTCACGGTGCCGTTTGCGGTGCTGCTTACCTCGGTGATTGTCTTTATTGTTGTACCGCTGATTGCAGGGACGCTGTTGCGAGCTTGGCTTGTCGGCAGGCATGGTCGAACCTGGTTCGAAGGTATCCTGCTGCCCAAATTCGCTCGGGTGACCATCGCGGCGCTGCTGGCAACGCTGGTGTTTATCTTTGCCTTTCAAGCAGACAACATCACCGACCGGCTTTCCCATGTGCTGCTGATTGCGATCCCGATCACGCTGCAGGTCTATTTCAATGCGGGCATCACCTATGGCCTGATGAAGTGGCTGAAAGTCGATCATTCCGTTGCCGCGCCTGGCGCACTTATTGGCGCGTCCAACTTCTTCGAATTGGCTGTGGCAACGGCTATCGCGTTATTCGGGCCGCAATCAGGCGCAGCGCTGGCAACCGTGGTTGGCGTCCTGGTCGAGGTGCCAGTAATGCTGTCGGTATGCGCAGCCTGCAACCGGACTCGTCACTGGTTTCCCGCTCCGCTGGAAGGCGAAGTGTGAAGGAACGTGTTCTAATCCTGTGCACTGGAAACTCGGCTCGGAGCCAAATGGCCGAAGGACTTCTGCGCCACGATGCCGGCAGCCGCTTCGAGGTCGAAAGTGCCGGAACGAATCCGAGTGTTGTTCGGCCGGAAGCAATCGCCGTAATGCGCGAACTTGGAATCGATATTAGCGGTCACCGTTCCAAGCATGTCGATGAGTTCGACCACCAGCCATTTGATTACGTCATCAATGTTTGCGACAACGCGAAAGAAAGCTGCCCAATCTTTCTCCATGCAACCAAGCGATTGCATCACAGCTTTGAGGATCCGTCACCGCCCTCGGTAGGCTCAGAACAAGAGCGTCAGGCTATCTTTCGCCGGGTGCGGGATGAGCTACGGCAATATCTTCATAACTTCGCATCGGCAAGCTAAACCACTCGGATCCAATCGGCAGCGAGGAGCCGCTATTTAGACATAAGCTCCTAGGGAAACCGTCTACTCTCTTAGCTCTTTCATAAAGCGAAGGTGCGTCCTGCTCGCAAGCTTTTAGCATCACCTATACTGGATTCACCTTATGCGTGTGACCCTGAACCTACCCGAGGAACTCACCGTTGCTCTCTTAACGCAAGGTTTGGATTTATCTCGCGCCGCCTTTGAATCCATTGCTCTCGAGGCTTACCGGGAGCATAAGCTGTCCACTGCTCAATTACGCCGCCTGCTCGGATTCGAAACTCGCTATGAACTCGATGGTTTTTTAAAGCAACACGAAGTATGGCTCGAATATGATTGGCAGGATCTGGAGCACGATCGGGAGACTCATCATCGCCTCGGTTTGTAACCGTGTTGCGCCTTGTCGTCTCGGATGCCACCCCACTTCACTATTTAGTCCTCATAGGAGCTGCCAATTTACTGCCGTTGCTTTATGAAGAAGTGCTGATACCGGAAACTGTCGCCTCAGAATTGCAGCAACCTCAAACTCCGGAATCTGTCCGGAGCTGGATGGCACACTCTCCTCCTTGGCTGCAGATTGTCTCTCTGGCTGAACGACCGGCCTTAACGCTCAGCGCTGACTTAGACCAGGGTGAATACGATGCTATCCGGCTAGCTCTCGATTGCCACGCCGATCTAGTATTGATGGATGAACGGGAAGGAGTCGAACAAGCGCGCCGCCTCGGGCTCACCGTTACCGGCACAGTCGGGGTTCTGGATCGGGCAGCGGAACGAAAAGTACTTGATTTGAGGCTAGCGTTTACGCATTTCCGCCAGACCAGTTTCCGCATTGACCCGGCCCTGCTTGACCGACTCTTAACAGCCGACTCAATACGTCGTGAAAAGTGGTTCCTTGCTGAACACATCGGACATCGCAATCAAAGAGAAAGCCGATAACTTTGCACGGTACTGCGACATTGGCAGAAATTTGCCGGGTCATTGTGCAATAGCCCGTTGCACCTCTCCACTCCGGTAATCTCACATGCTAACGATCCGTGCTCTGATCAGGGGAGCCACTCATGCTTCGCAATATTTAGCCGCAGGGATGGTGCGCGGGGTTGAGATGCTGGGCTGCAAGGGTCGGTAGCGCTTTAGTATCCGTCGGTTGCACTCCTGAGCGTTGCTCCGATCCTTCTGCGAGGAGTTCATGAAGCGGTTTATGCTCGGACCGGAGTGGCGGGTAGAGTAAACTCTGCCCTTGCAGTTCCCTGCTTCTTTCAGCTTCCGGTAAACTGAATTCGGCTGGTGAAACCCAATGGACCGTTTGGAAGAACGTCCGACAGAACTCGCCGGAGGGGATGCGAAAGCGGAGCCGCTCATTCCCGATAAGCTCTACTTCCGCATTGGCGAAGTTGCGCGTTTAGCTGCTGTAAAGCCCTATGTCCTGCGCTTCTGGGAATCCGAGTTTCCTGGCCTCGGCCCTCAAAAATCGGGTACCGGACACCGGCTCTATCGGCGTAAAGACGTGCAAATGGTGTTCGAGATTAAGCGGCTGCTATATGAGAAGCGGTTTACCATTGCAGGTGCCCGTAAGATGCTGGCTACTAAGCCGCCGCAGCGTTCAGAGCGCCCTAAAGCAGTCCAGCAAGGCGATCTGTTTGCCAAAACCCCGTCTTACGTGATTGTTGAGTTACGCCGAGAGTTACGCGAGATACTCAGCTTACTCAATCAATCGCCGACCGACTCGTAGACTGCTTCTTCAACAGGAATCTTCCAGCCATTGCTGTCCAATTCGGCAATCAGGTTTCGCGCCGCCTCCTGGCTTGCAATTTTCTTGGAAGTGCCCTGGCCGCGGCTCGAAAACTGAGAGCCAACTTTCGCTTCCACAGTAAAAACCTTGGCATGTTCTGGACCGGCTGTAGAGATCACTGCGTAACGCGGGGTTGGCAGCGCACGAGCTTGGGCTCGCTCCTGCAAGATCCCTTTGTGATCGAGCAAGCTATAAGCCTCATTCTTCTCAGCCGAATCCAAGCCGGCCAAAATATGCCGCTCGATGAAGGCCTTCGAAGGCGCAAGCCCGCCATCCAGAAAGATGGCTGCAACGATGGCTTCCATTGTATTGGCAAGCAGCGTGCGGCGATTCCGGCCTCCATTGCGATCTTCTCCCCGGCCTAAGTGCAGGAAGTCGCCCAAGCCTAGTTGGACAGCACAGCCATGCAGGTGGACAGAACAAACTAGCTGGGCCTTCCACTGCGAGAGCTGCCCCTCGCGGGCACGAGGATGTGCCTGAAAAAGTGCCTCGCTCACGACGAAGCCGAGAATCGAATCGCCCAAAAATTCCAGCTGCTCGTTGTCGCCACGAGAAGCATCACTCTGGTCTGCTATCCACGACCGGTGAGTGAGGGCTCGTTCCAGCAGCCGGCTGTTGTTGAAGCGATAGCCGATCACCTCATCAAGACTTTTGCCGGATGCTGACATAGCCCTCCACTACCCAAGTCGGTTTCGATTGTCTTACTTT
>CALMAV010000033.1:7697-13240 GCA_937859895.1 uncultured Bryobacterales bacterium
GGAGTCGGCGCAGCCTTCAACTTAGTGGCATTGTCTTTGGACTGTTGCGCGAATGTCTTCACAGCTGCCGGCGCATTCGCAATAGCTAAAACTTTGTCTGCCGTTGCGATCGCATCGTCGTACTGCTTGGCGTCCACATACGCCTTTGAGAGCCGCGCCATGGCGACCGAGTTGGTCGGTTGCGTGTCGCTGGCTTGCTTGAAGTCTTTGATTGCGTCCGGGTAGTTCTTCCGCAATGTTGCAGCCTGTCCCAACGCATCGTAAGACTGCGAGGTCAGCTCCTTCCAGTAGTCTGGCCACTGTGCAGGAGGCATGCCGACTGGAGGCGTGTCTGCCGTCTTCAAAAGATCCAGCGCCTTGTTCGCGTAATCATCTACCTTTTTCAAGCTCTGTTCTTTGTCCAGGTCATTTTCACGCACGTGTTGCACCGTCGATTCGGCTAGCGTGACACGAGCAGGAATATTGTTTGGCTCTGCTTCCAGCACCCGATCAGCAAAGACTGACGTCTGCGCGGCATCGCCTTTACGCTGAGCTGCATCCATGGCCATATTCAGCAACATCGGCTTATATTCGGTGTCGGCAAAATTCTCGAGCACACTATTGACCGAGGTGATTACGCCGTCCCAGTTCTGTGCGGATTCGGCCGCCTGCACCTTCTGCAAAGCGTCCACTTCTTTTTGCGACTTTGGCTTGGGCGGTGCAGTCTGAGCACTGGCAAGCAAGCCCGTTAGCAAGCCGGTTGCGATAGCGCGTGAAAGAAATTTATTTTTCATGGTTTCTGTTCTCCTGATATGCTCTGCAAGGCTTTCTCCGCCGCGTCACGGGCGCGAGCAGTTGCGCCCTCAGTCGCGAGAGCTGTTTTCAGCTCTGTTGTAGCCTTTCCCGTGTCTCCGGCCTTCAACGCCAGCTGTCCCAAGTAGAAATGCGACCAGGCCGTGGTTGCGGGAGTAGGACTAGTTTCAACAGTACGTTGAAACAGATTCAGCGCCTCGTCCCAACGTTTCTCCTGAAGATTGATAAGAGCTAGCCCATACAGAGACTGACCCTGAATAGTTTTGTCGGTTGTCCCCTCCAGGCTTTGCTTGTAGAGCTTCTTAGCGCCCTCATACTCTTTCTGTTCAAAGAGCCCGTCTGCCGACATCAGCGCAGCTTCAGCCGGGTTGACCTGCATAGAAGCAGGAGGCACAATAACGCGCGGCGGAACTGACTGAACAAATTCGATGTTCTTCAGCCGCTTCTCCTCCTTATGCACATCAATGGCGGAGATCAGCTCCGGATAGTACAGCCGAAAAGACTCCTGCTGCTTTTCATAACCGATGAGCAGGTCGGCAAAGCCTGCGGTCAGCACATAACCTTCACGCATTGCCCCGTTGACGTACTGAGTGCGCTTATCCGCGCCGCTATGCATCAAGCGGCTCTCGACGGCTTTGATCAAGCTTTTGGTAAGCAGAAGCGAGAAGTCGTCCTTGTAGGCAAGGCCTAGAGCCGGAGCCTCTTGCGCATACTTAGCCAAGGCTTTCTTTTGATTGATCGTTTCTTTGTACTTGAAGCTCAGCGGATCCAGTAGGTACCCCAGGTAAGCGTCACGAATCTCATCAACGACCGGTGCCGTTGTGGGCGAGATCACAATAAAGTAGTCACTCTGATAACTACGTACCTGAATCTGATCCGGCGCAGCTAGCAGGTCAAGAAAGATCTGGAATCGACGTCCGGTTGCGCTCGATGGGTTGCGAAGGTATCCATTTGTCTCAAAGAGGGTTCCGATGACCGCATCTTGGTACTCGCCAACGGCGGCCGCGTAAGCGGGTTGTGAGCGGGTCCACAGATCTTCCAATTTCGCTTCTTTGTAGTAGCGCGCCAGAATGGTGCTGAAGCCTTCCAGAGCTTGCACATCCGGCGGCACCATACCATTAGGGACTTCGAAATCGGGCGGTCCTTTGGCGACCATAGCAAACGAAATGTACTGGCTCAGGTCCGCAGTGTCTGAGGCTTTCTTATGCTCCTTGTAGAAGGCGCGGAGATCTGAAAGTGATGGGGCAGGACGCGACTCTAACTCCTTCCGAATCTGGGTACGAACTTTGTAATGCTGATTGAGCGGCGAGTCGATTCCAGCGTCGTAACCGGCTGCATTGATGGCGGCCAGAGTTGCAAAAAGCGTCGGGCTGACACTGAATCCGTTATCCGGCTGGGTTAGCGAGGCATCCTGCCGGGCTCGGGCCCGCGCCGCCTGGGGCGGGGCAGTCCGTCCAGGCACTGTCTCAGTCTTGGCCTGAGCACCGGAGGAGGCCGGAAGGGATAGAGCGGTAAATGCCAACAAATAAATGGAGGGTGGAAAAACTCTCAACAGTGCTGCTTTCCTTTCCTAGTTTACCCGCAGGCGAGATGCCCATGAACTCTAGGTGAATCAATTTAATCCGGGCTTCATCCAACTGAGTGGAGATTAGCAATGGCTGGCAGCAATACTTTGACATTCAATGATGCGACGTTTGAGAAGGAAGTTCTCAGTTCAGAGGTCCCAGTACTGGTAGATTTCTGGGCTGAATGGTGTGGACCATGCCGCATGATGGGACCGACTGTCGATCAGGTTGCGACCGAATACAACGGAAAAGTGAAAGTCGGCAAGCTGGATGTTGATTCGAATCAGCAGACCGCTGCCCGCTATGGTATTCGCGGGATCCCCACCGTTTTGGTTTTCAAGGGTGGGCAAATTGTCGAGCAGAAAGTCGGCGCGATTGGAAAGCCTGAGTTTGTGAAGATGCTGGACAAGCATCTCGCTTAACTGTAAATTCTGGTAGTGAAAAGAGCGCTCCAATCCACGGAGCGCTCTTTTCATTTGAGCAGTGCAAATAGTCAGTAACTTCCTTCCTGTACCCTGAGTGCATGCTTCGGTCAGCGGCCGTGCTGGCCTGCACGCTCCTGACTGCAATTTGCATTCTTCAATCTAATCCGAACGGGCAATTCCCAAACTCTGTGGCCGCTCCTGGCCAGTCCGAAGCGCTTCATCGTGCTGTTCGCACCGGTAATGTGGAGCTTACGAGAAAGTTGCTCGATTCTGGCGCCGACCCGAACAGTCTTGATCCGCTTGGCGGTACATGTCTCCTGGACGCTGCCTGGTTGGGTAATGAGCCGATTGCAGAACTGCTCCTCGCACACGACGCAAATGTGAACGTGGTCCATCGCGAAGCAGGTTCGACGGCCCTGCAATACGCAGTACTTACTTCCCAACTGGCTGTTGTTCGCTTGCTGCTGAGCAAAGGAGCGGACGTAAATCGCCGGTATCGCAACGGCCAGACTGCACTGCATATTGCTGCTGGCCGTGATAATCCTAGCGTGATCGAGTTGCTTCTTGCTGCTCGCGCGCCACTTGAAGCTGTCGATCTAAACGACAATACTCCTCTTGATGAGGCAGTTTTGCATAACCAGTCCTCGTCGGTTCGGTGCCTGCTGGCACACGGCGCAGACATTCATCACCTTCATCCCAATGACGGACGCGGCCCTTTGCATGAGGCCAGCATTAAGGGATTCGCAGGTATTGTCAAGCTCCTCGTTGAGGCCGGTTGTGATCCGGTCGGACGTGACCGTTCTGGTCAATCTCCCCTGGACCTTGCTCTTGCGTATAAGAACGCCAACGTCGTGGCGGAACTGCTCAATAGCGGTGCTCATTTAGCTGAATCGCAGAGTGAGGCCGAGAGCGCCATGGAGACAGCGACGCTGAAAGGGCAGACTGAGATTGTCCAGATCCTTTTACGAAGTGGGCTCGACGTCAATCGCCAGACAATGACAGGCTCGACATATTTGCATGACGCTGCTTTAAAGAATCAGGTCCACATTGTGGAGCTTTTGTTAAAGGCAGGAGCAAGGCTGGATGCACGCAACCGCTCCGGAGGGACGCCGCTACATGACGCAGCTCTGGCCGGCAGTGTTGACGCAATGGCTCTTCTGTTAAATGCTGGGGCGGCTATCGATGCACAAGATACCGACTCCGGTGCGACCCCCCTGATGCTGGCCGCCTCACTCGATCGGCAAGCTGCCGTGTCACTGCTATTAAAGAGAGGGACCGATAAAACCTTGAAAGACCAGAGAGGCCATACCGCTCTTGATCGGGCTCGAGAAAATGATGACCCGAGCCTGCTACGGTTATTGCAGACTGCCTACTTGCCCGCATCCCCTAAAAAATCTATTTCTCAGCCCTAAAGTTTTCCCGCAGAATCTGCCGATAAACCCCATAGCAGGAAAACATGGGACACACTACACGGGTCATTCGCACAGTTATCGCCGACAGTAACGTTCTGTTCAGGCGTGGTCTCCAGTCGCTCATACAGCAGAGTGCCGGGCTGTGTGTGGTGGGCCAGGCAGCCACAGCGGAAGTCCTGTTACAGAATGTGTTAGCGGTCAGGCCGGATGTGCTCGTCATTGATGGCGAACTGCTTGCGTCCCACGACATTGCTCAGTTCCGTTTGGCACTGCACCAGGCGCAGCTATCGGTCCAGATTCTTGTCATGGCAGTCGGGGAGAGCCCGCGCACCTTGGAAGCGGCGCTAGCGGTAGGCGCGCGCGGATACATGCTCAAGGACAGTAAGCCCGGGTACATGGTAGCCGCTCTAGTCAGCCTTGCCTCACAGCAGGATGCTAAGTACTCCTCAGGACTGGTCCCTGATCTGAAGGCGCTTGCTGATCAAACGCCGGAGACAGGCGTGGGCCAAGCGCTGACCAATCGCGAGAAGGAAGTGGTCAAACTGCTGGCTGAAGGCAAGACCGTACGGACGGTTGCGTCTGACTTATCTCTCAGTGCCAAAACGATTGAGGCACACAAGCTGAATCTGATGCGCAAGTTGGACATCCATGATCGCGCCAGTCTCATTGCCTACGCTGCACAAAGCGGCATACTTGCAGCAGCGTAGGGCACGGCAAGACTTTGTCTTCGGAACCGCTTGGCGGCAACTGTTCCGGGTAGTCTCACTAACCGAAACTTGCTACGCTTCGAGAGAAGAATGCGCCTGAGTCCTCATGTCTAAATTTCTGCTGGGAATCATTGTTGGTGTGATCGTTGCCGTCCTCGGCGTTGTGATTATCGCGCTTGTTATTGGCCGTGCTTTCAGCAACAAGCAGCCCGTGGTGGCCGCTAACGGAGTTCTGGTTGTCTCCCTGGAAGGTGCTCTGCCGGAGAGCTCACCGGTCGACCTGCCCATACCGCTCGTGCAATCTCAGAACCAGCCGACGGTCCGAGATGTCTGGACCTCCTTGCGTGCGGCAGCTAACGACAATAGAATCAAGGCGGTCCTGCTGCAACCTCGCAATGTGCAGGCCGGTTGGGCAAAGCTGGAGGAAGTACGCCGTGATCTGGTTGACTTCAAGCGATCAGGCAAGCCCGTCTATGCGCTTCTGCAGGGCGCTGGATCCCACGAATATTATCTTGCTTCTGTTGCCGATCGAATTTACATTTCGCCAGACGACCACCTGGACGTGAAAGGGTTTCGCATCGAAGAGAGTTACTACAAGAACACCCTCGATAAGATCGGCGTCGGTGTGCAAGTAGACCACAT
>CALMAV010000033.1:13250-18987 GCA_937859895.1 uncultured Bryobacterales bacterium
GGGCGTTACAAGGACGCCGGTGATGTTTTCTCAAAGACGGCAATGAGCCCCGAAACTCGGGAAGTTCTTGGCACGGTCCTGGACCAAATCTTTGGCGACTTCTGCTCCTCGGTCGGACAAGGGCGTCATAAGAGCGCCGACGATATACGAATGCTGGTAGACCTTGGTCCTTTCACCGCAGACCAGGCAAAAGCGACCGGACTGGTGGACGAATTAGGATACGAAGACAATGTTTTTACGGCACTAAAGCAGAAGGTCGGCAACAAGAGTCTGAATCGGGTTCCTCTACGAACTTACTTTCAGGCTGCTCAAGCCAAGGGTGACCGTGTTGCCCTGCTTGTGGGCGAAGGCGACATTTTGCGCGGCAGCACCTCTGACGATGCTTATAGCAATCAAAGCGTTATCTCATCGGGTTCGTTCAGCAAAATTGTACGGCAGGTTCGAAACGACAGCAGCATCAAAGGCGTGATCTTGCGAGTGGATTCTCCGGGCGGCGACGCTGTAGCTTCCGACGAGATCCTTCACGAGTTGAAGCTGCTCAGTGCAGCTAAGCCGCTTGTTATCTCTATGTCGGACCTGGCTGCTTCAGGCGGCTACTTCATCAGCATGACTGGCGATCCGATCTTGTCTTACCCGAATACCATCACCGGTTCCATTGGGGTGCTTTACGTGCGGCCTAACGTCCATGGCCTCTATGAGAAATTGGGTATTCAGCAGGAAGGTATCTCGCGCGGTAAGTTTGCCGATCTCGATTCGCTTTACACGCCGCTCTCTGATGCCGCTCAACAGAAGCTGCATGATGAGATTGCCGGCACTTATCACTCGTTTGTGACGAAGGTGGCAACGGCGCGCAAGAAGAACTATGACCAGATTGATACGTTAGCGCAAGGCCGGGTCTGGATGGGCACGCAGGCGCAGAACAACGGGCTGGTGGATGAACTGGGCGGGCTGAATGAGGCAGTCGCTCGCGTCCGTCAGAAGGCTCATCTTTCCCCGAATGGCGAAACAAATCTGGTGATGTTTCCGCCGCGGCGAACTCTGTTTGAGTTCCTAACTAACACACCTCCTGAGCAAGCTGCTGAGGCGTACGCTCTCGCAAAAGTACAATCGCACTTAGGAAACTTGCCTGGACCGGCAGCACTCAAGGGAGGTTTGCTGAACATCCTGCCGCTCTCCATTTCAGTTCACTAAGGAGACGAGACGGTGACACTTGCAAGGCAACCTGCGGTTAGGCTCACGGCTGCTATTGTTCTGTCCATCTACACGGCGATCTACTTTGTCAACCATAGTGCCCGTGGTCTGGCTCATCCCGATTGGGTGGGTGCGGCATCTTTGTTCGACCTGACGATCACCCTTTCCGGAGCCTTTTATTTCCTGTTGGTTCGTCGTGGTTATGCCTCGTGGTTTACCCTGACCGCGGTGGCAACATGTTCTTTGCGCGCTTCGGCCTATCTTGTGCCAAGTGTAGGCTCGCAGACTGGTTGGCTTCGGTGGATAAGCGTGCCATTGGAACTGCTGGTAGTCGCGAAGGTGTTGACGAAGCTTCGGAGCAAGCCGGGCGGGGAAGACCCGTTGACTCGGATTCGTTCGGCTGTCGCTGCTGCCATCCCATATCGGAAGTTAGCGCATGTCGTAGCAATAGAAGTCGCGGTTCTCTACTACGCGCTATTCTCGTGGCGGTCTAAGCCTGAAGAAAGAGGCAATGCTGTTGCGTTCTCGTATGCAGAGGCAAGTGGCTACTCGACAATAAGTCTTCTTCTCGTGCTGGGCATCGTGTGCGAAGCTGTGCCGCTTCATTTCGTCCTACTCCGCTTCAGCCATCTAGCCGCTTGGATATGGACTGCGCTGGATGGATATGCTCTGCTCGGGGCATTGGCCATTCTCCGCTCGACGAAGCTTCGAACCATCGTAGTGAATGATGAAAGCTTGCTCGTTCGTATCGGCATTCTCAGTGAGGCAAAGATTCCGCTCAGTGACATTGCCAGCTGTGTACAGATCTCTCGGGGCGCACTGCTGCCTAAGTCCAACTACTGGAACACTACCGTCTTGGGCGAGCCTCAACACCTGATTGAACTTCATCGGCCAGTTACAGTCGTTACACTGTGGCGTCAGCATAGACAAGTAACGCGCGTTGGTGTTGCAGTTGACGAGGGCAGCGCCTTTGCAGCCCTACTGATCAGAAAAGCCAGTGCGGTACGCTTCCCTCGTGATTGAATTCAGCGCTTGTTGCCTCGAACGTATACGAGAGCCACGATCGTTCGGTTGCCCTCTCTCTTGATTGAGACGTTATGTTGATTGTCGTTACTGCCTGCTTTCAGCAGCGTTCCACCGGCGTCCGGTTTGTCACTCTCGCAAGTAAGTTCGTTGCGGCTGCCGCGCTTGCCGGATCTTGCATCAGCATCCTTGCAGTCCAGCACGGGCCCGTACTTGCTCAGCGCATTCCTGTAAAAATCTTTGATCTTGTCGGGCGAAGCAGGGGACTCCAGCTTGATTACCGCGAGCTTGAAACCTGTCCCACCTCCGCCCCAAGCACCGAATTGAACAGATGAACTGCTGTCCGAATCTTCTTTGTACGGACGCGCCCCAGGGTAGAGCGGCAAGCCGACGTCCTCGGGTTTAACAGTTTTGCTAATGGTCACTCCAGCCCCATCTGGATCCTGAACTGTGCAATCAGCATTTGGAACGGCCAATACTGAAAGCGCTGCTATGGCAAACACAAACGGATGATGCACGCAAACTCCTCCCGTGTGACTACGACGAGGGGTCACTGAAAGTTCCTGGCGAATGAGTGAAAGTGGCAAAAACAGGGCGGGGATCGCCAAACGTTATAGCTTTCAGCGGGACTTATGTATCGCATGCAAGTCAGGTAGGAAAGAGGACAACAGTCCAGGTAAACCGGCTGTACAGAGGCGGCTTACCTGGACAGTTGCGTAAACTGAAACTAAAGGCCCTTGCTGCTCAGGAACGAAACCAGATCCACAACGCGGTTTGAGTAGCCCCATTCGTTGTCGTACCAGGCAATTACCTTCACCAGGGTTCCCTTTAGAACTTTGGTAAGTTCCGCATCCACGATGGCACTATGTGGATTGTTCAACATGTCAGTGGAGACAACAGGCTCTTCCGTGTAGTCCATAATGCCTTTGAGCGAGCCTTCGGACGCCTTCTTCAACTCGCCATTGACTTCGGCGCTGGTTACCTGCTTCTGCAAGACGGCCACGAAGTCCACAACAGACACGTCTGGAGTCGGTACGCGCATTGAATAGCCATCCAATTTCCCCTTCATCTGAGGAAGCACTAAACTCAGCGCCTTGGCTGCACCTGTCGATGTCGGAATCATGTTCAGACCCGCAGCACGGGCGCGGCGCAGGTCCTTATGCGGGAAATCCAATACATTCTGGTCGTTGGTATAGCTGTGGATCGTCGTCATAGACCCCATTTCAACTCCAAACGCCTCATCCAGAACCTTCACTACGGGAGCAAGGCAATTTGTTGTACAGGAGGCATTCGAGATGATGTTGTGGCTCTCGGGCTTATACATATCGTTGTTCACGCCCAGCACAAGCGTGACGTCTTCGTTCTTAGCCGGAGCTGAGATGATCACTTTCTTGACCGAACCGCGCAGGTGCTTCTTGGCATCCGCAGCTTCGGTAAAGCGACCGGTAGATTCCACCACGACCTGTACGCCCAGACTTGGCCAATCGATCTCGGCCGGATCCTTAGTCGCGAAAATCTTAATTGGCTTGCCCGCAACGTGGATGGTGTCTCCGTCTACCCGGATCTCCTCTTTCAGCTGACCCAAAATCGAATCGTACTTGAGCAAGTGAGCTAGCGTTGCAGTGTCTGTTAGATCGTTAGCAGCAACAAATTCGATATCCGGATTATGCAGGCCGGCTCTGACTACATTTCGACCAATACGGCCAAAGCCGTTGATTCCTACCCTAGTTGGCATATTCTTCTAGTTTACGGGGGTGCGACTTAAAGGCGGCTTGCAGGTCTAGCCGCTTTGGCAAACCAGTGTGAAAGGGGCGAAGATTTAGGCTGCGGCTGTATGGAGTTGACAGAGCTGTTTCGTCCTGTTGGACAGCGAGAATATGAGTTGATTGCGGCGACCGGCTTTCGGCGTTTTCCCTCCCGCTTACGGGAGCAGCCGTTCTTCTACCCAGTTACAAACGAAAACTACGCCAACCAAATCGCACGAGACTGGAACACCAAAGATCCCGCGTCAGGATATGTGGGCTATGTATTGCGATTCCACGTACGATCAAAGTATTTGGAGCAGTATCCAGTTCGCACTGTCGGCGCAACCATGCATCAGGAGTATTGGATACCAGCAGCACATCTCGACCGCTTTAATAACGAAATTCAGGGTTTGATTGAGTTGGCCTAGTTGCTTTCGGGCTAAGCAGTAAACCATTCTCAATGACTTTAAAAAAGTTTACCCTTAGCGCGGTGGCGGCAAGGGCGGTGAAGTCATACCGCCAACATTGGCGTAGCTTTCGCTTATCTTCACAACCTTGCCTTCGCTAAAGCGCACGAAGGTCATCTTGCCAGGAGGGTCGCCGTAAATCCAATCTTCCATCTCATCGCCCTGGCCGTTGGACTCACGGCTTTTGTTGCGTGGCTTGCCCAGAGCCAGCAGAACCTGATCTTTGTCCATGCCTTCTAGCGCCCGTTGCTCTTTAATCGCCTTCTGCACGGGTGCCGGAAGCTTGTCCATATACTGTTCAGACGCAGAGTGCTTCTCAAAGTCGAATATCGGCCCCAGCATCTGCCTGATCTCGGCTGCCTTTATCGACGGCACGCTACCTGGAAACACCAACGCGATGTTGGAGCCGGTCGCAGTCTGCCCGTTTTGCCCAGTGGAAACAGGCGATGTACCATTTCCCATACCCACCTGGACATGGTCATACCAATGGCCAGATTTAGTTCCGCCATTAATCTGGAGAGTGATCCGGTTCCCCTCAATTCCTACGTTGGTGATCTGTACTTCATCACCTACCCGCGCCGCTGGACCATTCTCCTGCATGGCTTTATCCCAACTGCGCTGATCGAATAAACCGTCGCTTTTGAAGACCAACGCTCTCTTGGACCGGGGCAGCGCAATTTTCATGGTTGCGAATTCTGCATTCAGGCCGCGCTCAATTTCCAGTCGCTCGTCAAAGCTGAGCTTGTCGGCGCGAAGATGGAAAGGGACTGCCCCTAGAAGAAAAGCAGCGACCACTGCCGCTACTAAAACAGATCGTTGACACTGGGCGCCACCATGGCCGTCTGGGGTTGCACCGGTGCCTTCGCCAGAGCGTAGAACAGTCCGATGCCGAAGATCGTCGCCAGCAATCCACCTTCCGGCCCATAGTCGCCACCGCTCCAGATTGGCGCTAAATCCCATCGGTAAACGTACCTCGTTACCTCAATTGTAAGCCCGCTCAGGCTGACGCCAAAGAGAGGAAGAACAGCATTCCAGCCGAAATGCAGGCCGATGGGGAGCCATAAATCGCGGCTTCGCAAAAACGCAAACCCGAGCAGGATACCCCAGATAACAGTGTTGATAATGCCCAACCTGGAAGAGCTTGGGTTGGAGCTATGAGCCAGGCCGAAAAGTATGCCAACGGGAAGAATCGTCGCGAATGGCCCCAACTTTTCTACAAGAAGCTGGAACGCATAGCCCCGAAAAATCAATTCTTCTCCGGTAGCAGCTACGAGCAGGGTTAGCAGGTAGAATCCGATAGTCACCCAGCTC
>CALMAV010000033.1:18997-21555 GCA_937859895.1 uncultured Bryobacterales bacterium
GCCGCTAGCAGCATCAGCGTGGCCGCACCTGCCCCGTAGAGAACGCCTATCCCCAAATTACGATTCGAAGCCGTCGTAATACCCAGACCGATGTCGGACAGCGGCCGGCGGTCGAAGATCCGCATCGTCAACAGATTTGCGAGAAGTCCGGTCAGGCATAGGCCGACACTGCCGGCAACCACTGGCCCAAACAGCTGGAGGGGTGTCGTCGCAAAGAGTAGTCCGATAATGACTAGCGCCACAAAGAATGCTACACGGATAACAAGGCTGAGCACCGTTTCGGCCTTTGGCGTGCTCCGCAATTGGGATGACTCGTTCATGTCTAATTCGACGGATGCTACCTGATACTGGGATCAGGTTTACACTTACACCGTACTGCAATCGAGCGGCTAACCAGCCCAGAACGGTAGAAAAGCTACTGTTTTGACGCAAAACTGCCGATGAGAATTGTATGCAAGAACGACGGACTGATAATCGACTTCTCTGCGCCGAACTGGTGGAAGTGTGCTTTGAACACGCGGGCAGATCTCTGCGCCGGGTCGCAAACCTGGAGGATATTTCCCTGGCCGGCGTTTGCCTGCAAATGGAAAAATCAATTGCACCAGAGACCCGGGTACATATCCGGTTTGGCGATGGCGTACTAGTGGGGATAGTCCGGTACTCGGTTTTCCGCGAGATGGGTTACTTCATCGGGGTGGAACTGGAAGCGAACTCCCGTTGGTCGACCCAGCACTTCAAACCCCAACATCTGCTTGACACGCGTGAACTGCTGGAAAGCTCCATGTTGCGGAGGTGCGTTTCTTCCGCTGGCCGTAGCTGCCGGCTCAATTGATGCATGGGACAAAGGAGGGAGCCTGGACCAGTCTCAGGCATTTACGCGGCCCTATTAACTCCGCGTAAAGCCGGCAGCACCGAAGCCGATGCTGCGGCGCTCCTCGATTACTTGGATCTTCCCGCCAATACCGGCGTAGATGGTTTGGTTCTCTTTGGCAGTACCGGCGAATTTGTTCACTTCGATGTGCCTGAGCGTACGCGTGCTGCCACGCTTGCCATTCGTCGAAGTCGGGTGCCAGTGCTGGTGAACGTGTCGCACTCAACAATGACCGGTGCCATAGCATTGGCCGATGGTGCAATCAGGATCGGTGCGGCCGGGCTGCTGCTGATGCCGCCCTACTTCTACCGCTATAGCGACGAAGATATCTTCAGCTTCTATCTCTACTTAGCCAGCTACGTAGATGGCGAAGCGCCGCTCTACCTGTACAACTTGCCGGCCTTCACAAACCCGCTCTCCTACAACCTGATCGAACGACTTCTCCAAGTACCTGGTATTGCAGGCATCAAAGACTCCAGTGGTGACGGACGGCTGCTTGAACGTTTGGCAGCGCTGCGCCGGACCCGCGACTTTCGTTGGATGGCCGGCAATGAACGCCTTTACTCCTGCGCTCGAACTGCTGGTGCCGACGGATCCATCTCAGGTGTTGCCGCTGCTGTCCCCGAACTTCTCGTAGCTCTCCAGCGATCCGCTCCAGATCCAGCACTTTGCGTGCGCCTGACTGAGCTGCTGGACTGGGTGGAACAGTTCACCGCAGTCGTGGCCGTCCGCGAGCTCGCCATCGTCCGTAAATGGATTCGACCGGAACCCGGTACTCCGTTTTCGCCTGAGACTCAGGGCAGATTAGCTTTGTTTCGTAATTGGCTGACAGATTGGCTTCCCGCTGTTCTGTCCGAGTGCCGGCCGTTTATGCCAGACTCGAAAGAGAGACGGTGACACCTCCCTATTCGGCGATCGATGAGTTTCGTCAATCTGCGCACCAGCACGCAGAGTGGATCTCTGACTATTTGACCAACGTCCGGGATTATCCGGTGACGACCAGCCACAAACCGGGCGATCTAATTGCCGCGCTTCCCGTGACCGGTCCTGAAACCGGTGAACCGCTGGAGGCGATCTTTCGTGACTTCCAGTCCACCATTGTGCCGGCGCTGACCCTCTGGAATCACCCGAGGTTCTTTGCTTACTTCTCGGTTTCGTCCTCGCCGCCTTCAATCCTTGCTGACTTCCTGGCCGCCACGCTGAACGTAAACGCGATGCTCTGGAAATCGTCTCCTGGAGCAACCGAACTCGAACAGGTCACACTGGGCTGGCTGCGGCAATGGCTTGGTTTGGATGGGCGGCACTTCGGCATCATCTACGACACCGCTTCGATCGGTGTGATGCAAGCGATAGGGGCTGCTCGCGAATGGATTGATCCGGAGTGCCGCAACGGGGGTATGCGTCCGGGCCTGACGGTTTACGTTTCCGAGCACACGCACTCTTCATCTGAGAAAGCCGCCATCACTCTGGGGTTTGGCCGCGATAACGTTCGAAAGATCGCGGTTGATTCTGAGTTCCGCATGCGCCCCGACAAGCTCGCCGAAGCGCTCGCGGCAGATGTCGCGGCAGGCAAACGCCCGTGTTGCATCGTAGCCTCAGTTGGTTCCACTTCGACAAGCGCCATTGAGCCGGTTCCCCAGATCGCCGACCTTGCCGAACAGTACGGGGCTTGGCTTCACGTCGACGC
>CALMAV010000034.1 GCA_937859895.1 uncultured Bryobacterales bacterium
GCTGTCGATTGACAATAAAGGACTTATGCGTCAATGGCGGTGAGTCTTGGCAAAGACGGCCATTCAGTTTCAACAAGTTACGTACGGGTCGCCGTTAAAGTAGTAATCGTAGGAACGGCGGCAGCTGCCTTACTTGAGTCCGGAAACCCTCGATTCCTTGCTTCAAGTTGCGCTCATGGTCAGCGCATGAATTGGGGTGAGGATGACTAATGAGAAAAGTCCGGGAGTGTTCCCGTCTGTAACCAAGCGAGGCTCAATGGAGCGCGCGGGAGCGATCTTGCGCCACACCCGTCCCGAGCTGATCGTCTCGAAGCGAACCATTGAGAAGGCGAAAGGGCTTGAGCTCGTCAGAATCAAGCGCGAACAAGCAAACCAGGCGCTCTGTTTCTGTTCCAGACCTTTTGTTCTCTGCGGGCTGCCGGTTCGCCGGTTGCCGGAGAATCAGCTGGTCTATCAACGGCGCAACGGACAGTTCGTGCTTCAGATTACCGGTCACCCGGACTACGGCGTGCCGTTTGGTCAGGACCGCATCGTGCCGATATTTTTAGCAACGCTAGCCGTTCAACAAAAGAGCCCCATTGTCCGGTTCCGGAGCGCTGGCGAAATGCTGGAAACCTTCGGCATGCATAAAGGCGGAAAGGAGTACAGGCGATTAGTGGGAGCGTTTGAACGGATGTTCGGCGCGACCATCTTCTTCGGCACCGACCAGAACGGCACAACGGCCAAGTTAATCCAACGTTCCAGGTTCAACTTCTTACGGGAAGCTCAGATCTGGTACGACCGACGCGCGGATCAGCCGGTGCTGTCCGATCAATTCGAAAACGTTATCGTTCTAAGCGACGAGTTCTATCGGGAGATTTCGGACCATCCGATCCCAACGGACCTCGAAGCTGTGCGCGTCCTGTCTGCCTCACCGGCAGTTCTGGACTTGTTCATGTGGCTCTCCTATCGGTGTTTCTCGGCTAAGAGCGAGGAGAGTATCCCCCTCTCTGGAGGTTTGGGGCTGGCGGCCCAACTTGGAAATGCCGAATATGCACGGCCGCGCAAGTTCAGGGAAAAGCTGCAGGAGTGGCTTCGGGTCGTCAAAAGTATGTGGCCCGAGTGCCCGGCTAGACTCTCCGCTGATGGCCAGCGCCTAATCGTTCAACCGGCTGCGGCTTTGACTATGAGGAGCGCTTAGATGGCCTCTCCCTCCTTTGTACCCGATTCCTTCGCCGGGCGACGTATATCTCTGGCAGAGATCGACAGCACTGTCTCTGCGCGTCTCGGCCCCACGCGGGGACTTGGCAACTCTCAGCCTGCTTGTTTCAACCGCCCAGGTGGCAATGTACCTTGCGGCCCGCCTCGGGCGTTGGAGCACCAAGATTATCGGTCGCTTCTATAACGGTCGGGACCACTCGACGGTCTGCCATGGGATACAGCGAATAGAGGCTCTGAGGGAAAGTGACCCTGAACTCGACGCGTTGCTCTCCGATCTCAACCGGCGACTAGCTACGCCCGTGGAGGATCACCTTACTCAAATCCGTAAAGAGGCAGACAGGAGCCCAACAGTCGAGCTGAGCGAAGCGCTGATAGAGCGGATGGCAAACTTGATAACAGCACGGGTCTGCTCGCTGCTCAGTACCAAAACGGAATGATTTCGGTAGCACAAGGTTGACCAAATACTCCACGGGACTTTAGGGGCGTTTAGCTATTTAGCGTATACCCCGAAGCCCTGACCGAAACATATCACCCCAGGATGTCACGCAGCGCACTCGAGACTCGGACTTTGCGTATTTTCAGTATCTGTTGAGTCGTGCTCATTGCTGGAGCGGAAGCCTGACGTTCCCGAAAGCGTTACGATCCCGGTTTGGCTGCACGCTACTAGGCCTTTTACAAAGCTAAATCGGGTTGCTAAAGCATCCCTGTATGAAGCATTCAACACAGGTCTGGACGCCCCTAAGCGCGAGCGTCAGATACAGACTTACCCACTGAACGGAGTGATCAAGAGTCCCAGCCAATCGGAGGTCCTTCGACGAACATGGGGCAAGTGTCACCCGAATTTTGGGCTACGCTCACGCCAGCGCGCAAGTGAGCACGTGCTCGAAGAGCGCTCGCGCTCAGTAGACACGAGAGGCTAATCCCAGAACGGTTCCATAGTGTAAGAACCCACTTGTATACCGTGGGTAGATTAGGCTGGTCCCAAAGAAGCGCATAATTAGTAGATCAACTTCTTATGTCCTTAGAACAAGCCATATTGGAAGCTGTAAGGGCGCTGCCCGCCGACATGCAGCAGGAGATTCTCAGTCACGCGACTCGCCTGCGTATTCAAGGAACGTCCAAGAATCCTCTCCGGAACGTGAAAGGACTTTGGGCTGACCTTGGCATCTCGCTTTCCGCTGAAGAAATCGAATCGAATCAGCGGGAGATGTGGAAAGACTTTCCTCGAGAAAAGATCTAATGCCTTCGGTCGCGGTAGATACTCATGCGATTGTTTGGTACTTATCAGGTGACAAGCGGCTCTCTGGAAGAGCAATGGACGCTCTTGACACTGCTACGGCCGCTGGTTACGTGATTTATGTTCCGTCCATTTGCCTTGTTGAACTAACGTATCTTGTGGAGAAGGGCAGACTCCCGTCCATTGCACGGGATCGACTCATTAACGTACTCGATGATCAGCCTGCCACATGCAGATTAGCGCCCCTTGATCGGATGGTCGCCAATGCGTTGGCATCCATCAACCGTGACGATGTACCAGACCTTCCGGACCGAATTGTGTCAGCGACGGCGTTAGCGCTTCAAGTCCCCTTAGTAAGTCGTGATGGGATGATTCGAGCTTCAGCCGTCGAAACTATCTGGTAGGACTGGTCCAAGACCCACTTACTTGGTCCGCACCGATCCATCCAAACCCATCCACAGAGCTTGCCGTAGCGTTTCCCCCACTTAGCAATCCACGCTGCCCGATCTCACCGCGCTTCCTGGGTATCACGCCGATCGTAGCTCCAGTGCAGCTCCTGCAGGCAATCATGACCTCGCTTCGCACCGCTCCGTCTTCCCGCACCTTTTCGTAGCGGGCGTCTAAGGCCAGGTACGAAAACGGTTCTTCCAAGCTCTTTCGGACTACCTGCTATGTGTTGGATGGGTCATGTGGTTGTCGTACCGCGGTACTATTGCTTCACAGCTAAAGGAGATGAAGCATACCGCTGTTCGGTGCGTCGGTTTCGCGCGCATCTTGAGACGTGGCTTCAAACCGTACGCCTACTCTGGCCAAAGTGCCCGGCGCGCCTCAACAGCCGGCGAAGTTTCCGGATTGGGCGCGGCTTGGCTGTCCTGCCGAAATCCAGAGAGGGAAAATTAAAGCTCGATATTCGCTCGATGAGAAGTCGATTAGGCTGTCAAACGTAATTTCAATGAGCTCAGCCCATGAGATCTCGACGAGATGGTTGGGACCGCGCTTATCTACGGCCCAGTCAAGAGATCGGATAGGAGGTGTGATGTTTGTGCTCGCTGAAGTAACCCCTTCTCGTAGTCCGATTGGCTATACGATGTGAGGAGGCAATACAGACAGGCCGTTGCGCACCTGCTTTCATGTTCCTCATCGCGGCGCATGAGCTGTCTCGCCGTAGCTAACCATTGATCCCCGTTTGTGAACAGTTCAGAAACGTGTCCGGCGCTTCCCGCTGAACTATCAAAGAGCTGTAAACCCGTGCTGCCGCTGTCTCCAACGGCACAAAGAGTCATGCCGATTTCTCTTGCATCTAACTCCAAAATCTGGGCTGCGGCAAGCCTCAAGGCGTGGCCGAGTGTTGCAATCGTCGAAGGTGTCCATCCCGGATGCCCCGACCCTGAGAAGTCTAGCTGCAGAACGTCTGTTACGTGAAGTGCGCCAAGGTGATGATTTCTGAGTACCGGAGCTTCACTTGATTTCCAGCATCTTCCTTTTCTCTGCGTAAGGGCGGTGTGCAGTTCAAACGACGAGCGTAACTTCTCTCGTCCGCTGCCGATCGCCGCTTCACTCTCCGCGTATCCACAACGAGTGCAAACGGCAAATCCCAGGTTGTGATCTCCGGCGTTTGATGCAAGAATCTCTCCGCCCTCACAGAGTGTGGCTAGTACGCCTTGGAGCCCTCCTAAATTAGCCAGAGAACGTAGAGTCTCGGGAGCCTTCGGAGTTAGGAACGAGGACGAAGCGATTCCAGTGGTTCCGACCCGCTCAGGGTTGCCAGACCAAGACGGCGGATCCCAGGCCGCCGTCGAATATCCGTACTTCGGAACCAGCAACAGCGTTCCTCCGTTCTCCTTCGGCTCAGCGCATTTGGCAACACAACATCCAGGAGAATCATCATGGGTAATCCGGTACCACTGGTGACCTCGGAGGCACTTGTACCGCCAGAGCCGCAATCCGAATTCCCGCTCTTTATCGTTGTGCTTGAAAAAACTCACAAGCCCGTGCGACTTATAGGTCCTGCCTCCAGCGAGCACTGACGAACCCGGGACATATTCGGAAAGCGCCAATATCCCGTCTCGCTGCAGGTTAACGGGCTCACCTGCATCGTGGATATAATTCGGGCTCACCAAAGATTGCAGTCCGATAGGAAAGCCGTATCGCGGTAAGAAGCGTTTGGTTGCAAGTTCCTCGATGACGGTTCTTCTCCAAAGCGTGTTGGCCTGATGTGCAATTGCGTTGAGAACCGACAATTTGCCATCTGGCTGGACCAATTCCCAATTTCGGAGCAGGATCAGATAGTCTTCCTTCCAGGCATACCAAGTCTCATGGAAGTGATCGCGTGCAGACTCGATAAACGCCGAAAAGGAGGTTTGGGATAAAGGGGTATCTCTGCACAGTGTCGCTATCGAATTAGATATTACATCGGGATTTCTGCTAAAGAAATCGAGGTAACTCTCGAACTGCTCTGCCATGTTTCCGTCGGGAATCCACCAATCTTCAGCGGCCCGGATGTTTGAGTAACCCGGCCAGGACGGTACCTCCGGACGTAAATGTCCTGGGCGTACTATGGGCAATCTAGGTTGGCCACAAAGCCATCCCATGTGCTGGAATGCCTGCATAGCGCCTGCTTTCGTGTTCTTCGGATAGATAGTTCGGAAGAACTCCCCGAGCAAGAAGGAATTAAGATGACGCCTCGCAAATCTTTCGCGTGAAAGTAGAACCGTGGGTTTCCGAAGAGGTCTTCCGAAAAACGCTCCAAAATCGCGAAACACAGCCAAGTCATACGGAACGCTGCGCGCAAAAGTCGCGGCAACCGAAGAACCATCAGACCGCCTGCCAGCTCTTCCGCTACGCTGCTGATAGTTTGCGCGCCCCGGCGGGACGTTGCTGAGCACGACTCCGGAAAGACCTCCGATATCAATTCCAACCTCTAGTGTTGTAGTCGCACTAAGGACGTTGCGAGCACCAAAGGTGAAAAGATCTTGCAATCGGCGGCTCTCGAGTGAGTCCAACTGTGCTGAATGTTCCTCTGCCCAGATGCCAATTCGGAATACGGGATCGTCCAGTAGTTCGCGGCGGGCCCTTCCTAGCCTGACATCGTTATCGGCGTCTTCATGGGTCAGAGGGCGTAAGTTAGACTTTCCGTTCGCGTTCGGTGATCTTCCGGCCATTGAACGCGGCCAGATTTCGCCAGTTACCTGGCATCTGAACAACGAGGGAGGCCTACGCAGTTGAAGGTGCTCAAAGACCAAACGAATGGCTTCGGCGGATCCCGTCTTTGTCTCACGGCTATCTGCTTCAAGCCATCTAACCTTGGGATCTCTTGCCTGGGACAGTAAGTGGTCATACGCAGCTTTCAGCGTCGACTCACGTGCCGCACACGCTTCCTCCTCATCACAGCCGCTCGCCTGGAGGAAAGACAAGCAGAGCAGGTCGCGGCGAGCCCTGCCA
>CALMAV010000035.1 GCA_937859895.1 uncultured Bryobacterales bacterium
GCATGGGGCCGCCCGCGTTCACGCTGTCGATACCGGCGCTGGGCAAATTCACTGGAAGCTGCGCACAGATGAGCGCGTTATTTTGCATGAGCGTTGCAATGCCCGCTACTTGAAGCCTGAGGATATCGGCGAGCCTGTCGATGTGCTGGTTTGTGATGTCAGCTTCATCTCCGTGACACTCCTGATTTCCCCTTTGGCTCCGCTGTTAAAAGATGACGGCAACTGGATTGTTCTGGTGAAGCCGCAGTTCGAAGTCGGGCGCGAGCGCGTCGGCAACGGCGGCATTGTACGAGACCCAGCTGCTCATCAGGACGCTTGCACAAAGGTGGCAGAAGCAATGTACGCAGCAGGCTTTGAGACACGCCTGATGGATAGCCCGATCGATGGCGCAGAAGGAAATCGCGAATTTCTACTGCATGGCTGGCGACGCTCAAAGTAGCCAAGCGCGTTACGCTATCCTTTATCCTCCGGCACACACCTCGAAGACATGAATCGAATTGCGACAGTCGGTATTATCTCTAAGCCCAAGATTGCAAGGGCTGGGGAAATCGTTTGCGGCCTCTTGCAGTGGCTCGATGAACGTCACATCGAGTACCGGTGCGACGAGCAGACTTCCATCTACGCCGGGATGCGGCAAAGCTTCCCGCGCGAGCAGGTTCCAGACGGAGCCGACATGATTATTGTTCTTGGCGGAGATGGGACTCTGCTGTCAGCGGCTCGATTCGTAGCGGGTCGAAACATCCCGCTGCTGGCCGCCAATTTAGGGCATCTGGGCTTTCTGACGGCCATACGCGCCGAGGATCTTTATCCTCAACTGGAACGTGCTTTACGCGGCGAAACGCGCGTTGAGCAGCGCGGGATGGTGGATTGCGAACTGGTCCGCGACGAGGAAATTATTGGTCGCTACTGTGCGCTGAACGATGTTGTAATTGCTAAGTCGGAACTGGCGCGCGTCATCGATCTTGACACCCTGGTGGACGATCACTTCGTGGTTGCTTATAAAGCAGATGGACTGATTATTTCTACGCCGACCGGCTCCACTGCGTACTCGTTATCGGCAGGCGGACCGGTGATCTTCCCATCGGTGGCCGCTTTCTGCATTACGCCGATCTGTCCGCACATGCTGACGAACAGGCCAGTGATTGTTCCGAATACCAGCACCATTCGTATCTTGAACCACAGTGAAGACGGAACCTATCTCACCATCGACGGCCAGGTCGGTGAACCTTTGCGCTCCGGCGATCAAATTCTTTGCCGTTCCTCGCCGAATTCCATCTACCTGATTCGTCCGCCGAAGCTGCTGTTTTTCGATGTGCTGCGTGAAAAGTTGAAATGGGGAGAGCGCTGAAATGAGTTATCTGAAACGGCTGTCACTGACGGCTTGGATCTTCATCGCACTAACAGTTGGGATTCTGCTGGGAATCTTTTTCCCGGAGTTCTCACGCGGCTTGGCTCCCATCAGCAATATCTTTTTGCGCCTGATTCGCTCCATTGTGGGGCCGCTGCTCTTTGGCACGCTCGTGTACGGGATCGCCTCGGCAGGTGAGCTAAAAACCATGGGCCGTATCGCGCTCAAGGCGGTGACCTACTTTGAAATCGCCACCACGCTGGCGCTGATCATCGGTTTGGTGATGGTCAATCTGATGCAGCCCGGCGTTGGCGTTCCGCTGAATGAGGCTGGGACAAAGATTCCAGCGCTGGCCAAGCCAGTTACCTTCGGCGGCGTACTTGAACATGCCGTGCCCGCCAACATCTTCGAGTCGCTGGGGCAGAACGACGTGCTGCAAATGGTCGTGTTCTTCTTCCTGTTCGGCGCAGCCTGCTCAGCGATTGGAGAAAAAGCCCGGCCTGTGCTCGACTTTGCAGGTTCGGTGGCTGAAGTGATGTTCCGCTATACCAAGTACGTCATGTATTTGGCGCCGTTCGGGGTCGGAGCAGCCATTGCGGTCACCATTGGGACCAAGGGAATAACTGTCCTGTTCGGATTGGGCAAGCTGGTCGGCACGTTATATCTGGCACAGACGATCTTTGTTGTCGTCGTGCTTGGCGCGGCACTGACCATTGCCCGCGTTCCTATTGGGCGGTTTGTGAAGGCAGTGCG
Organism: uncultured Bryobacterales bacterium; assembly: GCA_937859895.1. Lineage (GTDB taxonomy): Bacteria > Acidobacteriota > Terriglobia > Bryobacterales > Bryobacteraceae > Bog-105. The sequence goes on from CALMAV010000035.1 coordinate 2,102, forward strand.
CGAACCGTTTCTGCTGGCGTTTTCCACTGCATCGAGCGAAGCCGCGCTGCCCTTGGCTCTTGAGAATATGGAGCAGTTCGGTATCCCGAAACATATTGTCGGCTTCGTCCTGCCGACCGGTTACAGCTTTAACTTGGATGGCTCAACACTATATCTATCGCTTGCCTCAGTATTCATCGCACAAGCTGCTGGAGTACACATGCCGCTGGGCACGCAGATCACTATGATGCTCACGCTGATGCTGACGAGCAAAGGAGTAGCGGCCGTACCGCGAGCGTCTCTGGTGATTCTGGCCGGCACGCTCGGAACATTTCAGTTGCCGTTGGAAGGGATCACGTTGATTCTGGGCGTGGATGCACTGATGGATATGTGCCGGACTTCGGTTAACCTTCTGGGTAATTGCGTAGCGACGGCGGTAGTAGCGAGGTGGGAAGGCGTTTCGTTCGGAGAGCAACCGGTTGGTGTTGCTAGCCCTGCCGTTGCCAGCTAAGCCGTCGGAGTAGAGCAAACACAATAACCGGAGAGGAAATTAGAAGATAGCTGGCAGGCTCCGGCGCTGCGGAAACAACGGCAACAGGCGTAACCCCGTCCGCCTCAAACAGACTGAATTGGGTACTCATATCTAAGTTGGCATAACCAGAGTAGCTATCAGCAGATGGGCCACCTGAAGAGCTCATGGCGTCACCACTGTAGATCACGAAAAAGGGTGTGCCTAATTGCACTGGAAACCCGCCGTGGGGTATCGTAGTAAATCAGCGCCGACTGTACGTTGGTACAACCATTTATTAGGTAAGTTCCACCACACCCTATGTTCGGCGCAACGAAACTCCGGTCACTGCTAGCCAGAAGGCTAACGTAGAGACCACTGCCAGCAGAGTCACCACTCTCGGCACCCCCGGTGCCAAAGTTGTCTATGGTTGCTTTCAGGATGCCGGAGCGAACAGGACCACCCGTTGCCAAGTAGTCAGTGCTGCTAAATTGTGCAGCTGCCGAGTTGAATCCCGAGTGCATGCTGCCTGGGATCTCCGGGCCAGATCCGAAGGCTGTCGCTGTCCCGTGTACTTCTGTCGTCAGGCCTGTCAAACTAGCAGTGATATTAGAGGTCGCGAAAGCTTCCGGTACTCCGTAGCTTGGATATCTACTCCCTGAGCCAGTAGGATCGTTAAAACACGTCTGGTTTCCAACCACAGTAGGGTAGCCGTCGATACTACAGGTCGTACTATAAAGGGTCCCAATGACAGGTTCAGCCATAACTAAGGCCGGCACGAGTGGGAGACTAAGTAGCAGAAGCACTGTCGATTTCATACGCGTAAACGATGACACTAGAACACTAGCAAAGGCACTCGGGTTCTTACCGGGAGTGATCAAACGCTAGAGTCGCCACTCGCTTGCGTCAGGACCGGCAAGCAGGCGAGAGAGCGATGTTAATCACGCAATCCAGGGTGAAGCCATTCGCAGCAGGTATTCATTTTTCAGAACGTCAAGCGGACGGGGAATCGATATACAATTGAGCTACGGTAGCCATGGCTATTGCAGCGATTCCCGAGGAGATTAGTAGGCACATTGACGCTGTCCTTGTGCTCTCGAGAAAAGAACTCCTTCTCAAACTTCTGGACGAAGCAGACAATTGTCTTGAGCTAGGGCATCTCTCGGCTGCTGCAATCCTCGGGAGAGTTGCTGCCGAGGAGGTCAACGTCCTTAGAGATCGGTCGTTTTCCGTTGAACAACAAGCGAACATTGAATTGGTACGCCAATCAAGCAATCAGTTCGCTCTTCCTTGCACGATAAAAGATGGTAAGAAGGACGAAGTTCAGCTCCTGTTGAGAGCTATCCGGGCTCTAATCGGTGATCTTAGCAAGACAAATAGCCCACCTTCGAATCTACAATTTGAGAGGTTAGTTGCGACAACTCAAGGTAAATATGCATCCGTCAAGACGTCGGTTGAGGACTTTTTGGGACGTAAGCGTGAAGATCTTGAGCTAGAAGGGTGAAAGTCGTCCTAGATGCTTCCGCGATCATAGCTTATCTTCGAAACGAACCAGGAGGAGATCTTGTTGCGGGGCATTTGCGTTCGGATCACTTGCTTTTGGCTCACGCGCTCAACTTCTGCGAAGTTTATTACGACTTCTATCGAGCGGGTGGACGGTCGATAGCCGCTGATGCCATCGCTGATTTGCGTGGGTTGGGTGTGGTAGAACGAAGCGACATGGACGCCGAGTTCTGGGGCGCGATGGGAAACCTGAAAGCAGTTCACAAACGCGTTTCTTGGCCGACTGCGCGGCTGTTGCGCTTACGAAAACTTCTTAGCGCGGTGTTGCTCACTACTGAACGCCACGAACTCGAACCGTTGAGCAAGCTGGGAGTCTGTGATATCGAGTGTATCCGTTAAGAGCGTACTCCAAAACTCCTCCGTCCTCTTCCTTTATCTGCTTAAACCCGAGTGCCTGATAGTCAATTATTCAAACGCATTCTCCATCTGCGCTTGTCACCATCGCGCCACTTGCTACGCACCTAACCCACGTTCCAAGCTCGCGCTCTTACAGAAGATGGAAATATGATTTTGTGCTCTTTCAGAGGAACCACTATTAGAGAGATCAACGTTAAGGCTTGCTGATTCGGACACGCTGAATCCCGCGTGCCCTACCAGTTGATTCGTCCGCATCAATCACAACGCCATGCAGTTCAAGGCCGCTTTTTGCTGCTTCCATACGGCTAGCCGCGCCGGTCAAAAAACGCTTAATAATCATTTCCTTTTCAACTCCGATCACTGAGTCGTAGGGCCCAGTCATACCGGCGTCGGTCTGATATGCCATGCCGCCAGGAAGCACGCGGCTGTCGGCTGTCGGGATGTGAGTATGGGTGCCGATCATGCCTGTCGCACGACCGTCTAAATACCAGCCCATAGCCACCTTTTCGCTTGTCAGTTCCGCATGAAAATCAACAAAGCGAATCTTTACCGCCCTGCCGATTGACCCAAGCAGTTCATCTGCTTTGCGGAACGGGCAATCGATATTAGACATTAACGCTCGCCCTTGCAGGTTCAAGACAGCATACTGCTGGCCGTTGCGCGCTTTGCCTGTATACAGTCCGCTTCCCGGCAAACCTGGTGGGTAATTGGCCGGTCGTAGCAGACGTGGCTGATGCTGGTAGTAGTCGTAAACCTCGCGCTTGTCGAAGCTGTGATTCCCGCCCGTGATCACGTCCAGACCCAGGCTAAGCAGGTCTTCGGTAATGGCCGGCGTGATGCCAAAACCGCCCGCGCTGTTCTCACCATTTGCGATTGCCAGATCAATCCGGTACTCACTCATCAAACGCCCGAAGTGTTCGGTAACCAAGCCACGGCCACCCGCGGCAAAGATGTCGCCGATAAAAAGAATGTTCATCCGGGTTGTGGCAGAGAGCGCAGCATTCCGACGAGAGTTATTCCCCGACCTCCGTCATTGACCCCTAAAAAGCAAAGGGGGGAGTCCTCCGAGCGCTTTCAGGCTTCTCCCATAGCGTCAAAGACACCGGAGCTTGCACACCAGCACTTAATCCGAGACAGACTCCATGACATTGATTATCGGATCAATTTTTAGGAGGCCGGGGACGTAACTCTCGCGGGAACGCTACGTAGCTAGAGTATCAGGAATTGCCAATTCTCTCAATTGGTTTGCAGCCGTTCTGCAATGTCGCGTTCTGCAATGGCGCCCTCTTTGATCACACGCCAGTAAGGACCCGTAATGTCCACGGTAGTAGAGCCGGGGCCGTTGCAGATGCCGCCATCCAATACGAGGTCAACGCGGCCGTCCATGGCAGCAAACAGCTCAATGCCGCTGGAGATGGTCGGGCTGCCTGAAATATTAGCGCTGGTGGCAATAACAGCTTGCCCAACTTTCTCAATAATGGCGTTCAACACCTGGGAGTCCGTGTGACGGAGCGCCAACCGCCCGGTATTGCCAGTCACCTTCAACGGCACCTTGGCTGCAGCAGGAACAATCATGGTAAGCGGACCAGGCCAGAAGTGCCGCGACAGAATATGAAAACGGCTGTCGAGTTCTTTGGCCAGATCTTCCGCCATAAGCGTGTCGTTGATTGCCAAAGGAAGAGACCGCACGCTCTCCCGTCCTTTGGCCGCGAATACCTTACCCGCAGCATGCAGACTGAAAGCGTCAGCCACCAAGACATAGAGCGCGTCAGTAGGAACGCCCACTACTTGCCCGCGGATAATTGCCCTTGCAGCCCGATCAATTGCACTCGGGGACGGATCGTTGATTTGAACTTCGATGAGATCAGTAGCCACAGCAACCAGAAGAAACTCACTGCATTCTGCAATGAGTACTTGGTCAGTGTAGCGTTAGCGCAAGGCTTCGGCAACCTGGACGGCCATCTCGTAACGGCCGAACGGTGCACTCAACTGCGCTCCAGCAACCGTACGTCGAACACGCGACGCCATCTCCTGGGCAATGGCGATGCCTTCGCCACGCGCCTTATCGGCACTATCAGCCAAACGCATACGCTCCATGTAGTTGGCAGGCACCGGAACGCGCAGCTCATTCACCATGAACTCGGCATTGCGGTAACTGGTGAGAGGCCATATGCCGGCAATAATCGGCAACTTGTAATGTTCCGTCTTTCGCAGAAAAGCCTCGAGTAAATTCAGGTCGAACACAGGCTGGGTAACCACATACTCAGCGCCGGCCTCAACCTTCCATGCGAAACGGCGCAACTCCTCATCCATGTTCAGAGCCCCTGGGTTTGCCCCGATTCCAATCAGCAAAGCAGTCTGCGATCCCATCGGGTTACCGCCAATATCGAGACCTTGATTCAGATTGTTGGCGATGTTTGTCAACCCAATTGAATCCACATCGAACACAGCACTAGCGTCCGGGTATGAGCCCATGCGCGGCGGATCACCGGTTATGCAAATCAGGTTCCGAACCCCAGCCGTATGCGAACCAAGCAGTTCTGATTGAATACTGAGAATGTTGCGGTCGCGACAGCAGAAGTGCAGTACCGCTTCGATCTCAGCCTGTTGCTGAATCAACTGGCACGTGACCTGAGCGCTCAGCCGTGCGCTGGCCCGCGGACCGTCGGGAACATTGATGCAGTCGATTCCGTTATCGCGGCACAGGCGCGCTCCCGCGATTTCCTTGGTGGCATCCACTCCCCGCGGCGGCAGAATTTCAACAAAGGATACAAACTCGCCGGCTGCCAGCTTGGCGCCAAGCTTCGACTTTTGCCCAAGCGAAATCTTCGGAAGCCGCTTCACCTCGGGCTTGCTGCGGTCGACCACCGTAACATCCGGTTGGTTCTGCCGCAACGGCTGCAGCGAACGGACCTCACTGTTGATCTGCTTAATGTGTTCCGGAGTCGTGCCGCAGCAACCGCCAATCACGCGCACTCCCGCCTGTAGAAATCTGCGGGCATACTGAGCCATGTATTCGGGCGAACACAGATACATGTTGCGGCCCTCAATGGTGGCAGGAAGCCCGGCATTAGGCATTGCACTGAGTGCCTTGATGGTGAACGCCGCCATTCTTTCGACAGTTTCTAATACCACCTTCGGACCAGCCGAGCAGTTAATGCCAATTACATCAACCGGCAATTCGTCCAGAGCCCTGGTGAATGTTTCCGTGCTGGCTCCATCGCGCAGGCTACCGTCATCTTCGATAGTCACGTGAGCCATAATCACCATCTCGGGCCCAGCAGCTTGGCGTACTGCCAAGATTGCTTCCCGAAGCTCGGACAAATCGAAGAACGTCTCGAGCACAACCAGATCAACTCCGGCTGCCACCAAGGCTTCGGCCTGCTCACGAAATACATCACGCGCTTCTGCAAACGACATCGGCCCAAGTGGTTCGATACGCGTGCCGAGCGGACCAATCGCTCCCGCTACAAAAGCCTTCATCCCAGCTGCTTCACGGGCCAGTCGTACACCAGCCTCATTGATTGACCGCAGCTTTTCAGCCAAGCCAAATCCACCTAGCCGCACGCGATTACTGCCGAAAGTGTTCGTCTCCAGAATCTCGGCACCTGAGCGCACATACTCAGCGTGGATCTCCCGAACCAGCTGCGGTGAAGAGAGATTCAGCTCGTCAAAGCAGCGGTTGATGAAAATGCCTTTCGAGTACAGCATTGTGCCCATCGCGCCATCAGCCACCAGGATCTTGGTAGCGAGCCGGTCTCGAAATTCGGCCGCCCGGGACATCGTGATTGGTTCAGCAACGGTCATGAGAGAAGATTCCTAACGAACGAAAGCAGCAGGGCAGAGAACCCCTAATAATACCCCGAAATCAACCTTAAAGGCGCAGGCTGATGCTCTGGCCGACGCTCGCGGCAACTCTGTTTGCAGCATTTTCGCGGTTCATGCCTACCTCAATGTAGTCAGAACTTCCTAAGTAGGCGAAAATAACGCTGTCAGGTGCGTCCGCAAATGTCGTTCGAAAATCAGTCACGAAATGGTTGCCGATTTCCAGCCGGAAGCTCTTTGACAAGGTACCGGGTTCGAATCGAAAATTGGTGATTATGTTACCGAATCGGTCAATGCTCAAAATGCGACCGTGCCACCAATCGCGTCGAATCTGCTGGGCAATCAGCTCGTTAATAGTGGTCAGACCGGCGATTTCTGGCCCGACCTCTTCGGGTCGCACCAGCCCGCTGGCAATCGCGGCAGCAATGGGTGCAAACACATCTCGGCCGTGAAAAGTTGCCGAAAGAACGGGCAGCATCAAATCGCGCCGAGCTATCTCAAATGCTCGGACACGCGTCTCTCCCGCAATTACCAGCGTGAAGACTCCGTTGTCAGGCCCAACAAACACCTGATCATCTGCCTCCATCACCATCGCGCGGCGCTCCGTGCCGACGCCTGGGTCAACTACTACGGTGTGCACTGTCCCATCGGGAAAGTACGGCGCTGCTTGTGAAATTGCGTATGCGCCGGCATAGAGCGAGTACGGTGGAAGCTCATGCGTAATGTCGATGATCTGAGCGGTCGGACACGTCCGGAGAATTACGCCTTTCATCGTCCCCACATAGTGATCGGTCATACCAAAATCCGTGGTCAGTGTGATTGCGGGAGAGACAGCGAAAGGCGTAGGCACTGCTAGAATTGTAATAAGCGCATCGCCTTGTATCCGGG
>CALMAV010000036.1 GCA_937859895.1 uncultured Bryobacterales bacterium
GCCGTGGCTACCGTCCAGAAGATCAGCGCCTTTCAGTTCCATTTCTCCTTAGGGCAGGCCTTCTAAGAACCATGTTGCGCTTTCTCCTGGTCTGTTGCCTCTCTTTACTGCCTGTAGGCGCCTCGATGGTTGATCGGATTGCCATTGTGGTTGAAGGACGCGTCATTACCGAGTCACAAGTGAACGAAGAAATTATCGTGACTGCTTTCCTCAATCGTCAGACACCGCAGTTCACGCGAGAGGAGCGCCGTGCTGCCGCCGATCGCTTGATTCAGCAATCTCTGATTCAGCGAGAAATGCGGCTGGGCCGCTATCCGCCACCTACGGAGGATGAAGTCAGCCGATACTACGACGGCCTCCTCGAGACGTTTGGGGGCAAGAAGCCTTTTGCTTCGGCTCTGGAAAGCGCCCGGCTGACTGCCGAAACTCTCAAGGCTCATCTTGCTTTACAGTTGATCAGCTTGCGATTTATCGAATATCGGTTCCGTCCTAATTTCGAGATCTCGGACGCCGAGATCGCTGCCTTTCAAGCTGCCCAGGCTGTTCCGGCTTCTCACGACGCGGCTCGGCAAACCCTCATCGAGCAACGGACCAACGAGATCCTCAGTGCCTGGCTGGAGGAGACGCGCAAGCAAGTCGATATCGAGTACCTCGACTCCTCGCTTCAGTAACCATGCCGCTCCTTCGCTCATTTCTCCGATTGGTAGCCGCCGCCAGCGTCCTTGTGCTCTTGCTTGCTGTGACGTTGGTGGCGGTCCTTCGGTCAACTTCTTTGGGCGACTATGTACGCCGCTCAGTCATTACAGGGCTGGAAAAAAGCACCGGCGGGCGTGCTGACATTCAGTCTTTTGGGTTCGATTGGCAAAACCTGACCGTTCACATGCGCAGCCTTACTTTGCATGGAACCGAGAGGGCGGGGGAGCCGCCACTTTTATCCGTACCCTCGCTCGATGTGCAACTGAAAGTTCTTTCGCTTCTGCGGCGGCAGGTTCAGATTCAATCTCTATCCGTGCAGAGCCCGCACATCCGGATTGCTGTGCAAGCCGATGGCTTTACCAACCTGCCAGGACCAGGCGTCGATGCATCGTCGGTCGACGGACTGGTTGGCCAACTCTTCAATCTCCATATTCCCTACGTTGAGATTCGCAACGGTGAAGCGCTGGTCAATAATCGCCGGATTCCGCTGGATTTAGCCAGCCGTAATGTCAGTCTCGCTCTTAGGTACCGACAAGCTCAGCAGCATTTTGAAATGGCCATGCACGCGGACAATCTACGCTTCCATTGGAATGCCGAGCGCTACGATGGCGCAGTCTCACTCAACGCGCTTCTCTGGCGCAATGGCCTGTCTATTCAGGATGCTCGGTTCAATAATACAGATCTTCACCTTGCCTTAAATGGCCACCTGAAGGGATTCACAAATCCGACGGTCGACTGGCATTTAGAATCCCGTTGGGCCAGTAGTGAGGTGGCTCGAACGCTCGGCATCCAAAAGGATCTGTACGGAGGGGTCGTCGCGGTTGAAGGTTCCGGTCATCAAAGTCCGAATGCCCCGCTCACCTTTGCGGGAAACTTGACCGCACAGGCCCTCACCGCCCGCATCGACGGGACCACGCTGCACAATGCCACAATCGTCTCTCCCCTCACGGCTGACTTAGCCGGTCTCCGGCTCACGAAAGCCGTGGTCACTACGCCCGAACTTCGCTTTGTCGGACAAGCCGACCTGACGAACTTCCGTAATCTGCACGTTTCTGGTCAGCTACATCGGGTTAACGTGCCTGCTGTTATCAGTCAGCGTCTAGCGATCTCCACGACTGCGTCCGGTTTGGTCGAGCTCTCAGCAACACTGTTCCCACACGAACGCGACCTTACCGTTTCTACAGATTTACAACTTGCTGCCGGGTCTGGCTCCCTGCCTGCCTCCGGGGATGTACATTTCTCGTACGGGCAGAGGACCGGCACCCTAGAACTTCGCCCTTCACGACTCGTGCTGCCC
>CALMAV010000037.1:0-7330 GCA_937859895.1 uncultured Bryobacterales bacterium
GCCTGCGCCTTCATCACTACAAGCACGTGGAGAATTCCTCGCTTAATAGGGTAGCGGAAGACGTGTCCGGTAGCGGCCTTTAGTCCGGATTCGGTCTCCAAGGAACGCCAGCTCGCATTTCGGCCAGTGCTCCTGGAAGAGCAATCCAGTCATAATTGTTGGCAACGGAAGCTGGCGTTGGATCTTTCTCGGGTCTCATTGATCCATGCGGGTCGACGGGAACTCCGGCAGAGAACATAAACTTTTCTAAGCGTTTCCAAAATGCCAACGTCTGGTTTGGAGGCTTCTCCGTCTTGCCGGGGTAAGTGAAATCTGAGCGCCCCAACACTCGCAAGCCGGGAGGCGCGAGTTCTTTCGGTTGACCTATTTGCTCATTGAAGTAGCGGCTTACAGGGGACAACGATAAGAGAAAGGTGCCAGTTGGTGCAGAGCCGAAATAGGGAAGGGACTTATCAGCACCAGTGCGTATCTCACGCCAGCCTATCCAAGGATTTTCTACTTGCAGTATCGGCTGTCTGTAATCCTGCAGGAGCGGCAAGGGTCCTGACGGGATATGCCATAACCAATGTTTTGCGCCGACAATCTGGGAGAGCTTTACTGAGTGAAGAGCTCTCCATCGTTTTTCACCATCCGCTACGATGAAGCCAATTTCATTTTGCGCTATGAGCCAATCCAAAACAACTTGAGCATCAGTCTCGTTCGCGTAAAAAGAGATATTGGCCGTGGACACTTATTGAAGTCCTATCTTAAAGATACGTATGGTGTCTCTGCCGAAGCGGAACGATTAGGTCGCGCAGCGAATCTGTAAAGCGAGAGGGCTCCTCGAAGGCTGGCAGGTATGTGAGAGCATAGACTGCAAAGCAGATGCGAGCCAAGATCCTGCTCTGTTGCCTTCTCACCTTTGCTGGGGCAATCTGCCAAGGACAAGCCAACTCGGAGCTTACATCTTTGTACTCCGCCCACAACTGGAAGGAGCTTGGTAGTCGCCTCCGAAACACAACCGGTCTGCCGCTCTATCGTGGTGCAGTCGGTGTGACCTTCAACCAAGATACAGAAGGTTCAGAACTTTTGCTGTTGTCGCTTATCAGGTCTGCTCCGCATTCGTCAGAAGCCTACGAAGCGTATGAATGGCTCAGCCATCTCTACTTGTACCGAGGTCAATATCGCAGTCTTATCGCGACTATGGAGCAACGTTGGGCAGCGTTTCCCGAGAAGCAAGAAAGATCGCAGGAACAAGAAGGTCTCGCCGGGTTACGTGGCTTGCCTAATCAGACGGTAGTGCAAGCCGCTCCTTCGACGCTCGCCCATGACCGCGAGAGCATCTTCATTCCTCTGTCCATCGACGGAAACTCAGCCACCTATTTTTTCGACACCGGTGCTTGGGTCTCGTGCATGAGTGAGTCTGAAGCCAAAAGACTGCATCTTCAGATCGGAAACAGTTCGGGAACAACGAGCCAGTCTGCCGGCTCCCAAGTCAGTTTCCGTACGGCTGTCGCCAGAAACGTGGTGATAGGGAACACCCAGTTCAGAGATGTGTCTTTCGCGATTTTTCCTGACAGCCAAGAACCTTGGTCTGATCTGGCGCCTGGGCGTAAAGGCATTATTGGCATCCCGCTCCTCGTAGGCCTACAAAAAGTAGTGTGGGAGAAGGATGGAATGGTGAAACTTGGTGAAAAGTCGCAGCCATTCGATGTCCAAAGGTCGAATTTGATGTTCAACAACGACCATTTGGTGATCGAGGCCACGGTCCAGAATCAAAGGGTTAGCGCCACCGTAGATACTGGGGCGGTAACCACGGATCTGTATAAACCCTTTGCCGATAAGTTCGAGAGCCTACTAAGGCAGTTTGGCAAAAAAGATTCAACCGAGGTGCGTGGCATAGGACATGCCGAGAAGTTTGATTCGGTAACTCTACGGGAACTCAGAATCCGAATCGGGAACTCGGACACGGTCTTATCTCCTGCTCACGTGATCCTGAAATCCTTGGTCGGGGCAAACTGCTGCGTTGGGAACTTCGGTATGGATCTATTTAAGCAGGCTCGTGCTCTGGAGATTGATTTTGGCACTATGACTCTACGCCTTTTGCCAGCCGAGAAGTAGCCGCCTCCGAACCTGAGCGCCCAGGTCAAGAAGCTGAACCTGCAACTCCCTAGGTCACAATCGAGGGGTCCTTCCATGTGGGTTCCATGAAATTTTCACAAGTAACGTTGATCGCAATAAGCCGCCTAGCGGCTTTATCTCTCATTTCACTACTTTCAATAGCGTCAAATACAAACATAGATCGCAGCTTGCAACTCTACATAGCTGTTGAACACGATCAAGGTCAAATTGAATTGCGGATAACCAACTATGGATGTGTTAGGCAAACTTTGATAGTTGGAAACAGGACTCACGAGAAAGAAGAATGGTTTTTCGAAGGGAATGTCTCAACGCAAAATGGGTCGACTCTACCTGTCGTTCACTTCCCTCTGGTTAGCGTCGGAACTGGGTTTGTCCAAGTCTTAACCATTACCGTCCCTGCGCATGGCTCATTCAGGAAGACTTTTCCAATCGATGAGTTTGAGGTTGTCGGCCGTGCGGGTTCCAGGGAGAAGATTCGAGAACTGATCGGCTCTGGTAATCTACTGCAGCTTCGGGTTGAATGCAATCCGTCGGCGAGCAAAAGCGATGATCTCTGGAACGGTATTTTGATTTCCAATAGGGTCAAACTGTGAGTTTTCAAGGTTCACATCGGTAACTCAGACGTGGCTTTATCTCCTGCTCACGTACTTCTGGATTTTTAATTGGCAAATTGCTGTGTGGGGAATTTTGCCATGGATTTGTTCAAGCAGCCTCGTGCTCTGGAAACTAATTGTGATGCCATGACTCTTGCGTCTGCTACCAGCCGAGAGGACCATTAGTTGGCACTGTGTGTTGAGACTGGGCAACTCGTAACCTGGTAATGGTTTACGCGATCAGCATCGGATTGCAGGGCAGGCCTAGTCGTTCTGACAAGTAGACGCCCCAAAGCTGAGTAATCCACTCTCAGTGCTGGGTAAAGAAGCCAAAGCTGCAACTCCCTAAGTCACAATAGAGGAGCCCTTTCCATGTGGGATCGTTACCTTTGTGTGCTGGCCGGCGGCGCTGTTGGATCACTTACACGGTATCTTGTGACAAGAGCCTTTGTTCAGAGCTTTCCCAATTGGAGCTTTGCTGCGGGAACCTTTTTTGTGAATGTGACGGGGTCTTTCGCAATCGGCGTCTTGATGACATTGTTTGCCCAGCGGTTGCGTCTGCCGCAACACTGGCAGCTGATCGCAGTGACTGGTTTCCTGGGTGGATACACGACGTTTTCGAGCTTCGAATTTGACACCTACCTGGCCATGCGGGGTGGCAATCATTGGCTTGCTTTTGGATATCTGGTGGGAAGTGTAGCTGTTGCCTACGCGGCCTTGCTGGGTGGTGTTGCGCTGGTATCGAAACAATAAATGATTTCTGAAGTCGGAATCTCTGAACAGTCGACAATGGAAGGGAGCACTGTGCCTGCGCATTACCTTCCGTTCCGCCACTCCGTTCACCTGACGCAAGAGGAAGCGCACGGGCTGATGCACCGCATGCTTTCGGGCGACATGCAGGCCGGAGACATTGCGACTGTTCTCGACTACCTACGTCGAAAAGGCGAGACCTTAGCGGAGGTGGTCGGTTTCGCAACTGCTATCCGGGAATTAAGTGGACCCTTGGAGCTTGAGGTGGAAGGGCCCGTTATCGACACTTGCGGCACCGGCGGCGATGGTACGAACAGTTTCAACATATCTACGGCTACTGCGTTCGTAGTGGCTGGAGCCGGTGTACGCGTAGCCAAGCACGGCAATCGGAAGATTTCAAGCCAATGTGGGAGCGCCGATGTGCTGGAGCAGCTTGGCGTTTCCATCAGCCTGACTACCGCGCAGGTACGAGACTGCATTCAAACGGTGGGACTCGGGTTCCTGTTTGCTCCAGCGATCCATCCAGCGATGCGGCATGTCGTAGCTGCTCGCAAGATGCTCGGTGGCCGTACCGTTTTTAATTTGCTCGGACCTCTAACTAATCCGATTGGCGCACGGGTGCAGTTGATCGGTGCTTACTCGGTTCGTGCCGCTGAACTGCTGGCGCAAGCAGCCGCACGACTTGGAATCGAACGCGCCTTCGTTGTTCATGGTGCTGATGGGCTGGACGAGATTACAACCACCGGCAACACCACCGTATTTCAAGTCGCCGAACGAACCGTGCAAAAGGGCGTCTGGTCGCCTGCCGATTTCAATGTTCCGGTCGCGGTACCGGAAGATCTTACCGGCGGCGATCCGGAGACTAACGCCGCAATCATCAAATCGGTGCTGTCCGGTGCGCCAGGACCGCAGCGGGATATTGTAGTCGCGAACGCAGCAGCGTCCCTGTTGATTGCGGGTCAAGCTGACGATCTTCGATCGGCGACGGAAGCGGCTATTGAAGCCATTGAGACAGGTGCGGCCCAACGGAAGCTGGACGAGCTAATCGCCTTTACGCAAGGAGCGGAATGAAAGCGTTTGAGATTCAGGAGTTCGGCATTGACAGTCTAGCGCTGGTACATCGTGAGGTGCAGGCGCCCGGACCGGGACAGGTGCTGGTTCGTATGACTGCTGCCTCGCTGAACTTCCGTGATCTGCTGGTAGTTAAGGGTGCCTACAATCCCAAGATGCGGCGGCCTCTGGTGCCGTTGTCTGATGGTGCCGGTGTAGTCGAGGAGGTCGGCGAGGGCGTGACTGCCTGGAAGGTCGGCGACCGCGTGGCAGGATGCTTCTTCCAAGGTTGGCTGGAAGGTGATGTTTCAGCCGAAAAAATAGCCTTTGCTTTGGGCGGTGCGATAGACGGCGTACTGCGCGAGCGCATGGTCTTCGATGCAAACGGTCTGGTACGAACACCCGATCATCTGAGCGATGAAGAGGCGGCAACCCTACCATGCGCCGGAGTCACAGCCTGGCATGCATTGTTTGAGCACAACCGTCCTGCACCAAGCGCCACTGTATTGATTCAAGGCACCGGGGGCGTTTCGGTCTTTGCACTTCAGCTTGCTCATATGGCGGGGCTGCGAACGATTGTTACTTCCAGCAGCGATACCAAACTCGCTCGGGTGCGGGAAATGGGCGCTGATGAAACAATCAACTACAAAGCAGAACCTGATTGGGATAAAGCAGCTCGTGCTCTCACCGGCGGCGTGGGTGTCGATCACGTAGTTGAGGTTGGTGGCGGCGGCACGATCGAGCGCTCATTGCGGGCCGTGCGCATGGGTGGAACAGTTAGCGTCATTGGCGTTCTGTCCGGGGCTGATCCGACTGTCTCCCCGAGATCTCTGCTGATGAACAGCCTGCGGCTTCAAGGCATCTATGTGGGCTCCAGAGCCATGTTCGAGCGTTTGAACAAAGCACTAGCTGCCCACAGGCTGAAGCCGGTAATTGACAGGACATTTCACTGGACCGAGTACAAAGAGGCCCTGAAGTACATGGAAGGCCAGAGCCACTTTGGGAAGATCTGCTTACGGTTTGATAGCTGAAATTGTTACTCCATGGCGGTGAATCCTCTTATTCCGGTCGATGAATATCTGCGAACGATCTATGAGCCAGATTGCGATTATGTTGACGGTGTCATCTCAGATCGCAACGTGGGGGAATACGATCACTCAACGGTGCAGGGCTTCTTATACCAATACTTATTAGGGAGTTCAAGCGCCTCACAAATTCGCATCAAACCTGAACTGCGAATCAGGGTCAGTCCAAGGCGCTATCGAGTTGCTCGTCATGCGAAAAACACAGAAGCCTGAGCGGATACTAACAACTCCACCGATGCTCTGCATAGAAATCCTCTCGCCCGGGGATCGGATGGCGCGAATCGAAGAAAAAGTACGCGACTACTTAGCCTTTAGTGTCGAGTACGTCTGGGTGATAGATCCGCAGAGGCGCACCGCCTGGGAGTACACAAGTACTGGAGCCCAACAAGTCCGGGATCAGCTAGCTACGACGGACCCGGACCTTACTGTTTCGGTATCAAGACTTTTCGCCGATCTACTTCAAGAACAAAGCTAAGGTTGCTAGCTCGCGGCTGCTTGCATCTGCTCGGCATCGATCTCGATTTCCTCATCTTCGGGACGGGCAAGTTCATTGGCGACTTGCAAACCAAAGAGCGGAGCAAGGTCCGGAGCGTAGCGAGCCAGATCATGGCGTAAACGAAGCAAAGCCAGATCTTTTGCCTTAGCCTCCAGCATGATGTCAGCTTCCAAATCCAAGTGACTTCGGAGAAAGTTGATGAAGTCAAAAGGGTGAACGAAATCGGCGTGACCGGTCCAGATTGGTTGTTGGAGTACTACTTTCTTGCGCCCCGTTTTCGGGTTCTTGCGCTCTACTTCCCGCATTTCGGTCCGAGGCGATGAGTAGTGAATCTTCGGTCGGACGCCCGTGGGCCACGTTCCGAGAAAACGGCGCAGGGTCGAGTCCAACTCCAATCCTTCCGGATTCAAGCACCAAAAGTGCTGGACATCAAAGATCAACCGAACGCCTGTACGCTCGTGAATGTCGAGCACATTGGCAGCACTGTAGCGGATGTCGTCGTGCTCCAGCACCAGGCGATCTCTGACAGCTTGCGGCATCTGTTCCCAGGTCGCGCACCAGCGGTCAATGCCGCTGGGCAGGTCTCCATAGGCACCCCCAGCATGGATCACCATCACGGCTTCCGGACCTAACTCCATGCGGTCGAGGATCTCGCCTTGCACCCGCAAATCCCAGACACTCCGTTCCCGCAGGTCCGCATTCGGACTATTCAGAACAATGTATTGCGAAGGGTGAAACGAGAGCCGCAAATTCATCTTGCGCGCTCGTTCGCCGATGGCCTTTAACTCTTTGCGGCTCTCCTTCAACTGCCCGTGGAATTGAGGCATGTCTGGATGAGTCGCATACGGCGCAAGGTCCGAGGCCATACGGTACATGGATATGTCGTTTGCTTCGAGATAGTCGAATATGCGATGCAGGTGCTCGAGCGAAGTTTTCAGATGAGGATTGGACTGCCAGCGCCGGGTATCGCTACTCTTCAGGCCGGCTTGCCCGATCACCGTGACAGGAAAGCCAAGACGTAGGCTCATTTCTTACGCGCAGCAACTTTCTTGGCAGGAGCTTTCTTGGTAGCCGCCACGTGCTCAGTGGCTTGTTTGCGTGCGGTCGCAGCCGCTCGCGTGTTACTGACAAATTGCTCGCCATTCTCGGAGCCCTCCAGCTTCTTCCGATTGGTGGCTCTCTTCTGCGCGGGAGTCAGCATTGCCCAGGCTTCCTCGGGAAGGTAACGGGCAGTC
>CALMAV010000037.1:7340-9173 GCA_937859895.1 uncultured Bryobacterales bacterium
GTCTTCCCGTCCTCACGCACAGCCGGTTTGCCGTCGGCAGTCGTCCAATGCTCCTCGCTCCACTCTTTCAAGCTCTGCTGCTTCTCGTCGGGCGGCTGCTTGTATCCGCCCCCTTGCCTCTCATACTCATGAGCGACCATCTGCGCTTTCCGCGCGCTCCACTGACCGGGCTTGCCGCCTTTGTCGCCGGCTAAAATCTCAGCCTTGATCTTTTCGCGCAGTTCAGGATTGGTGTAGGTCTTCGGATCGGACTTCGACTTGGTCGCCATACGAATCTGAATTAGAGATGCTCTCCAGGGGCAACAGCGTCAAGAACGCGCGAACTTACTGCGAGACCAATTCGCTCAAAGAAAGACTCTGATTGTGATCTTTCAAGAACTGTTCCAGGCCCTTGTCGGTTAGCGGATGCCCGAACATTGTTTGCAGAACCTTATACGGCAGCGTTGCAATGTGTGCTCCCGCTTTGGCAACTTCAATGACGTGCAAACTACCTCGCAGCGACGCCGCCAGCACCTGCGTTTTGAATCCGTAGTTGCCGTAGATGGTCATGATGTCTTGGATTAGACCGAGGCCGTTTACCCCGATATCATCCAATCGCCCAACAAAGGGGCTTACGATGTATGCCCCGGCCTTTGCCGCAATCAGCGCCTGCGCAGCACTGAAACAAAGCGTTACATTGGTTCGTACGCCATCCTGGGCAAGCGAAGCAACTGCTGCGATGCCCTCTGGCATCATCGGAACCTTCACAACAACATTCTTATGAATACGCGCTAGCCGCCGCCCCTCGGATACCATCTCGGCTGCGGTCAGCGAGACCACTGCAGCACTGATATCGCCGTCGATCAGATCGCAAATTTTGCGAATTTGTTCGTCTACTGAGTAGCCTTCCTTAGCGATCAGGCTCGGGTTTGTTGTCACTCCGTCGATAATTCCGAGCGCAACTCCACGTTTGATCTCTTCCAGGTTTGCTGAATCGAGAAAGAATTTCATGAACTAAAACCTCTATCAGCTACGCAAGGAGGAGAACAAATAGCCGTTTACACCAGATGGTAACAAACGGTTGACACGCTCAGGGCGAGGGTGTCACGCCTATAATCGGGTTAATGGACGTGCTCGCGGAGGCTGCAACCCGCCTCCAAACCATCCAGGATGTGCGAGTGCTGCGAAACGAACCGCTTGCACCCTACACCCGCTTTGACATCGGCGGCCCTGCAGCCGTACTCGTTCAGACCAGCAGTGAGGAGTCCTTCGCGCAGGCTCTCGCCTTGTGCGCCGAACTGCAAGTGTCCACTCTGGCCATTGGCGGCGGAAGCAATCTGATTGTTTCCGATGCGGGATTCGGCGGCGTTGTGCTGCACTTTACTGGCTCCGCAATCGTCATCGAAGACACGGGGGTTCATGCGCAATCGGGCGCAACCTTGCAAGATCTTGTCGACCGTACCATTGACTCTGGCCTGGCAGGCTTGGAAACGATGACCGGCATTCCCGGCTATGTGGGCGGGGCTGTCTATGGGAACGCGGGCGCTTATGGCCACTCCATACAAGAGGTTGTTGAGCGGGTTCACTTCACCGATGGCTCCACTGTACGCTCGTTTACAAATGCCGATTGTCAGTTTCGCTATCGCGATAGCATCTTTAAGTCGCACAAGGAGTGGTTCATCCTGTCGACCGAACTTGGGATGGTGAAAGCCGAGAGTGCCCGGCTTTCCGCAATCGCCAACGATATTCGCGCGGTTCGCGACGCTAAATATCCACCTGATATGAAGTGTGCCGGCAGTATCTTCAAGAACGTGTTTCTCGCCGATCTTCCGCCGGCGGCGCAGGCCGAGGTTC
>CALMAV010000038.1 GCA_937859895.1 uncultured Bryobacterales bacterium
CCTGATTATCGTATTGGGATCAACTTCGTATACAACCAAACAAACCATTCCTGGATCCTCGATCACGATGCCCATGGTTACAAGCTCTTCCTCGATCTCAAGGGTGACGGCGACCTGAGGGAGGCAGAGCCATTCCGTTTTCACGAGGAGGACGGCGTACGCCGCGCTGATGTCCCCATGAAGGATGGCACCGCCAACTGGACTGCGCGGTTTGAGTTAATCCAAGACCCACGTGACGCCGAGGGCGTATCGGTTCGCATGAACCTTGATGCCGATCGTTTCGGCAAAGCTTTGTTGAACGGCCATCAAATCCCTTTCCGCCTGTCGGGTTCTGGAGGCCGGTATGATCTGGTCGGCGACCACGTGTCCTTTGATCGCGAGGGGAATGGCAGATTCGAATCCTATGGTTCGAACGATCGATGGGTGAACCTCGCCGGCAAAACTTACGAATTCTACGTCCATCCCCAAGGCGCATCCTTGACTCTCAAAGAGTCGAACTTTCGCCGGGATCGCCCGTCATTCGAAAACGGTAGCCGGGTTCCTGATGTTTCTCTGACTGACCTGGAAGGAAAAGCACACGCTTTCTTCGCAACAAAGCCGACTTCACGCTTCTTGAATTCTGGGATACCAACTGTGGGCCTTGCCGTGAAGAGATGCCGAAACTCAGAGCCCTCCATGACAAGCTGCCGCGATCCCGCTTCGAAATCCTTGGCGTGTCCAACGACGAATCGGAAGAAGTGCTGAGGAAGTACCTCGCCGAACTTGCGATTGCGTGGCCGGAGTGCCGCGAACCCTCGGAAGGCCCCATCCATCAACTCTTTCGAATCGAAGCCATACCCGCGTATTTTCTCTTATCCAAGGACGGTACGATCGTTGATCATTGGCTCGGATCCGGCTCCACTATTTCGAAAATAGAAGCGGCACTGAAGTGAGGCTTGAGAAGTACTTAGATGCTCCGAGCCGCAAATGAACGTGTAAAGCTCGATGCCCTAAAAGGTCTTAGCTTCGATCCTTAAACTCAAGCTATCGTCCGCGGCACCCTACTAAAGGCCGAAGGCGGAGAGCCCGGATTCGCGCCAGATGTCCTGCATATACTCCGCCCATTAGCGAGTACCCGGCTTCTTTTCCGCCCCTACCTTAGCAACCTTCCACCCTCTAGAACTGCCACCCTCTTATCGAGATCGCTCAGCTTGTCCAGAATTTTGTCCAGCTTGACCTCCAGCCGATCAAATCTGTCATCCATTCTGTCTAGCCTGGTATCCATCCGGTCAAGACGCTTATCTATTGCCGCAAATCGACGATCATTCTGGATTGCGATCACCAACAAGACGCCAAGTAAAGGGAGGGTGCCCAGAAATATTTGCACCGCTGGCCATCCGATGATCTGCACAAACGTTTGCATTATTCACCTATTAAAATACCCCGCCATCTCTACAGAGCCCACCTGTACTTCTCCGCATTCAGGAACATACACGCCCATGCCGCGCTCTGCTCCGAGCTAAAAGAGCTCAGAGTGTAATCACAATTTTGCCAACCTGTGCGTTGCTCTCCAAGTATCGATAAGCATCCTGTCCCTGATCAAAGGGGAAGACGCGATCGACTTTAGGCTTGAGCATACCCTTCTCCAGACCGTTTTAGACATATTGCTTCAGCTTCGACAAGCCCACGAGATCGACGCCCTTAACAAATCCAGTTCTTGGATATGCGGTTTCTTGCCCTGAAAGACCTCCATAAAGGTAGATGGTTCCTTCCGGCGCTGTTGCCTGAGCGAGTGTGCTGACATAGCTACCACCGACCGGATCGAAGACCACTTGAACTCCTTGCCGCCAGTGATAGCTGCTACTTTGGCAGGCAAATCTTCTTCCTGCCTTGCAATTACGTGGTGTGCTCCAAGTTGGATAAGCTGCTCCCGCTTGGCTGAAGTGCGTGTTGTGACAATAGCGGTCGCACCTTGCGCCCGCGTTATCTGAATCGCGGTCAAGCCGACGCTGCTGGAAGCCGCTGTGATAATAACGAAGTCGCCGGAACCGATCTTACCCAGCTCCACTAGTGCTCCGTATGCCGTCCCGTACTGCATCCAGACCGCGGCCCGCTCTACTACAGACAAAGAGCTTGGAAGCTCGCCCAAGACGTTCGCAGGCACTATTGCCTCTTCGCCCAAAACACCGTAGCGGTTTTGTGAAAAGCCGGAAATCGGTGAAACTTGGCTTTCCGATTAGTTCTGCGCTTACACCCGGCCCGGCTTTCGTCACAATACCAGTCGCTTCGTACTCTAGCTTGGAAGGCAGCTGTGGCTATTCCCGATACTGACCGTGAAAATAGTTGCTCTCTGCCCGATTCAGGCCGACGGCTTGAACCCTTAACAGCAACTCGCCCTCACCAGGCTCACCGAGGGTAATGTCTTCGACTTGCAACACCTCGGGACCACCAATCGAATGAAAGCGTACAATTTTTGCCATGGTGCTGTCGTTTACCGAGTAGATGAGGACGGCCCGTTCGGTAATGCAGCTGCCAACGATTCACCTTCCGTAACCTGCTTTGTTACGACTTAGCTAACGGGACTAGGACGTATAGCGCTCATGTTATTGAGAACGTCTTTTAGGAGAGCGGCCTGCTCGCGTCTTCCACCGTATTCTGATGGTCATGAGCAAATGCCAGGGCTGAGTAGGCGTGGCCAACGCGGCAGCGGTACTAAGTTAATTTGCCAGTCCGAAATTCCTTTGAGTGGACCTCTGCACTCAGGGCAGGTTAACTCGGTGCTTAGTTCTTCCAGATTAAATCCTTCCATCGCTGATTGACCGTGGCCTTCACGTAGGATGAGTGCGGGTATGTGCTCAACCGAAGCGATGTAATCGATTGCAACACTTTCAATTGCACGGGATGGCATGGACGGGTAAGCGCGGTTTTTGGATCCTGCACTATTGCAAGGCCATCTTTATCCTTGATGTCGGCAGGCCCAGAACACCGTCGTCGAGATTACCAGACAGAATGATTCCAGTCACAGCCTTGCCAAATGTATTAGCTGCCGAACGGAGGGTCGGGTTAATTGCTGGCCGTGTATAGTTTTCTCGGGCCATGGGATAAAGTGATCACTCCAGACTCAGAAAGCCAACAGATGGTGATCGGGAGGTACGACGTAGATTAACCCTTTCTCAATATGCTGTCCATCGGACGGGTGCACTGCCGGCAGAGAACCTGCGGCGGACAAAACTTCCGGAAGTCTACTCTCGGCATTGTCAATGTGTAGGACTACAAAAAGCGAACCATCAAAGTTTTCCGGAAATGCTCCGACGAGCCTACGGAGTGCCTCAACCCCTCCGGCTGAAGCTCCAATAACGATTATTCGTGGGTCGGACACCCCATTAAAGTGCTTCGTAGCCGTTCTGAAGACTGCATACATTTCTCAGGTAAATGGATTAAAGAAGAGAATGCATCTGTGGCAGTACTTCTACAGATGGAATCCCTTAATGAGTGGAGCGTCACCAAGACGTGAAACTCTCAACCGTATGCAAGGGATTGCTGGCAGGAGCCGCTGGGGTAGCTGCTATGACATTAGGTGAAAAGCTTGAGCAGCTGCTAACGAAGCGGCCAAACTCATACGTACCGGCTCATACATTGGAACGACTACTGCGTTTACCTGCTCGACCCGATGAAGAGCGCCTGTGGCTGAACTGGACCCTGCACTGGGGACAGGGAATCCTTCTTGGTCCAGTGCGCGCCATTATGGCCGAAAAGGGCATCCGGGGACCGATGGGCTCATTCTTGATGATGATTCTACGATTAGCGAACGACCAGACTCTGGAGAATGCGACGGGCGTCGGTGCATTGCCATGGACATGGCCGGTGGATGAACAGGCTATCGATTTACTCCATAAAGCGAGCTATGCTTTCGTGACCGGTGCTGTTGCTGACCGACTCGTTGCTGGACCGCAAGGCGTACCTGCACCCCGACGAGCTTGGGCAGATCGGTAGACTCACCTATTCTCTATCGACATTAAGGAGTACAATCGAAGCTCGGGTTACTGCATGAGCCGTCTTCGTTTGCCCTTCATCCTTCTTGCCTTGTCCGTATCTGCCTGGAGCCAATCGACTGGCCGCATCAATGGCACGGTTGAGGATGCGTCAGGCGCTGTTATTCCGCAAGCTTCTGTGCTCTGCACAAATACCCAGACTGGGCAGAATCGCACGGTTGAGACCAACAGCGAAGGGCTTTTCGCTTATCCTGACCTACCGATTGGCATGTACACCGTTGAGGTAAAGAAGATCGGTTTCGAAGGCGAGCGCCGCCAAGGGGTTTCGCTTTTGACCGGGCAGGTTCTCGACCTGCGGATCGCTTTGCGAGTCGGCGCGGCTTCACAGACGGTAGAGGTAACAGCGGGCGCGCCTCTGGTGCAGTCCGATTCTTCTACAGTCCAGACCTCGGTTGCTGAGAAGCAAATGCAGGATCTACCCCTAAACGGTCGCAATGCGCTTCAGTTGACGACATTGACGCCGGGCACCGTTTTGACAAACGTCGGGACTGAATCCGGGCAGCAAGACAACACCGGGTTGGCAGTTAATGGTTTGCGAGCAACCCAGAACAACTTCCAACTGGATGGGACTCCGTACACGAACCGCTTTTTCGATTCGGCGCCGACTTTGCCAAACCCGGACGCACTGCAGGAGTTCACGATTCAGTCCTCTAACTACAGTGCTGAGTACGGCGGTGCAGGTGCGTTGGTTCAGTTGTCCACCAGGTCTGGCGGGAACCAGATTCATGGAACTGCTTTTGAGTTTCTGCGCAATACGGACTTAAATGCCCGCAACTTCTTCAACGTAAGCAAGCCGCCTTTCAAGCTTAACCAGTTCGGCGGAACCGTTGGCGGGCCGGTTATCAAGAACAAGACATTCTTCTTCTTTTCAGCGCAGGATACAGAGCGGCGTTCTGCTCCCAGCCCTATCTCCATTACTAC
>CALMAV010000039.1:0-1025 GCA_937859895.1 uncultured Bryobacterales bacterium
GTCTTGCGCTACGAGCGCGAGGAGTGCTTCTGGCTGTGTGTTCCAAGAACGACGAGACCATTGCGAAGTCTGGATTTAGCCATCCGGATTCAATACTGAAGCTTGAGCATTTTGCCGCTTTCAAAGCCAACTGGCGCCCAAAGCACGAAAACATCGACGCTATCGCAGCCGAACTGAATCTGGGGCTGGACAGCTTTGTCTTCGTTGACGACAACCCGGCAGAGCGGGCCATTGTCTCCGCCCAGCTACCCTCGGTCAGTGTTCCCGACGTTGGCAGTGAAGTCTCACTCTTCCCACAAATCATTCAGAATCAGCATCTGTTTGAGGCTGTTTCGCTGTCCCAAGAGGATTTGCAACGGTCTGCCCAGTACGCCGGAAATGCAGCGCGCACCGTGCAGCAGGCGAAGTTCGCCAACTACGGCGAGTATCTCGATTCGCTTCTCATGTCGGCCGAAATTGATTCGTTTCAGCCGGTTTATCTGGACCGCATCACCCAACTGATCGGTAAGAGCAATCAGTACAATCTCACCACGCGCCGTTACACCTATGCGGACGTGGCGCAGATCGCGTCGGATCTCGAGTTTATTACGCTATACGGGCGATTGCAAGACGTCTTTGGCGACAACGGCCTAGTATCGGCCATCATCGGACGACTGTCCGCCTGCACTCTGCATGTCGACCTATGGATTATGAGCTGCCGCGTCTTGAAACGCGAGATGGAATTGGCAATGCTCGATGAACTGGTAAGGTGCGCAGCCGGGGTGGGCGCTAAGCAAATTATCGGCTACTACCTCCGTACTCCAAAAAATGCTCTGGTTGAGCACCACTACCAAAACCTTGGCTTTCAATGTAAGTCGGTGATCGGTGATAGCGCCTCAGTCTGGACCTTGTCTGTAGCCGACTACGTCCCGCAAAATATCCATATCAAAATCCATGGAGCGGAGTTCCCGGTTCCAAAGCCGATCGAGACAGCTGCCCTTACGTTAAGCAACCTTTAAAGACGAGCTTGAACATGACCAATGAAG
>CALMAV010000039.1:1035-2543 GCA_937859895.1 uncultured Bryobacterales bacterium
GTAGTATCGAACCAATCTTTCAAGATGTGTTGGATCAGCCTCAACTTCATTTGACGCCTGAAAGCAATGCCTCAAACGTCGCCGATTGGGACTCACTTGCTCACATCAGCATTGTTGGTTCGGTTGAAAAGCAGTTCCGGATCAAGTTCGCGTTAGCTGAACTGCAAGGCCTGAAAAACGTTGGAGAAATGGCGGAGCTGATCAGGCGGAAGACTGCCAAGAGGTAGTCGCGCGAATGCTGTTCAGCTCGTTCCGGTATGTCTTCCTTTTCCTCCCCATTGCGGCCCTTGTCTATGGTTTAGCTCGCAGCTACATCGGCGTACGCTCGGCGCAGGTCTTCCTGCTGCTTTGTTCCCTGTTCTTCTACGGTTCCGGCAACTTGTTCAATTTGCTTCTGCTTGCGTGCTCCATGCTGTTCAATTGGGCCAGCGGGCGGATTCTTGCCTGGCTTCCTGATGGTCAAATGCGCCGCTATGTTTTCTGGTTCGGCCTAGCAGCTGATATTGCTTTCCTGTTCAGCTTCAAGTACGTGAACCTGTTTTTGCTGGGCGTTGCCGCACTGCATGGGCCGAAGTATGAGCTTCCGGATCTCGAATTCCCGCTCGGCGTGAGCTTCTTCACGCTGACTCAAATTATGTATCTGGTTGACACCTACCAGAGTCCCGAGACCGTAAATTCGTTGCTCGATCACATCACCTTTGTGTCGTTCTTTCCTCAAGTGGTATCGGGACCAATCTCGCGATCTTCTGAGGTCGTTCCGCAATTTCATGGCAAAAGCCCGAGTGTTGATCGAATGGAGATGGCCTGCCGGGGACTCTATCTATTTTCCATAGGCCTTACAAAGAAGGTAGTACTGGCTGATTCCTTCGGCCACGTTGCAGATGCTGGCTTCAAGCTGTCGGCGCACTATTCCACCCTTGAGGCCTGGATCTTCTGCCTGGCCTATGCCTTCCAGATTTACTTTGATTTCAGCGGCTACTCGGATATGGCAGTTGCTTCAGCGCTGATGCTGGGAATCGAGATCCCTCAAAATTTCAATGCGCCCTTCCGTGCTCTCTCCATTAGTGAGTATTGGACGCGTTGGCACATCTCGCTTTCCAATTTCATCACGAGCTATATTTACACGCCTATCCTGCGCGGCATGGGTGGACGTCCTACCATCAACAAGTCTGCCGTGGCTACGACGCTGGCCATGACGATCGCCGGTGTCTGGCACGGGCCGTCTCTCACCTTCGTGCTCTGGGGAACAGCGAACGGCTTGGGCTTAGCTGTGAATCAGATCTGGAAGCGCCGCCGCTACAAACTTCCTAACTGGGTCTGCTGGATGCTGACGTTCGGCTTCGTCAATTTGATGTTCGTGCTTTTCCGCTCGCCGACTCTGGCCGTTGCCGGGCATATGTACGCCTGCATGCTCCCACAAGCCAACCTCTTCGGCACTGAGGTCCTGCGCGGTGTTCTTCCGCTAACGCCGGTCACTCTGCTCAGACCTGTTGTGCTCGGAGTCGTAC
>CALMAV010000040.1:0-3074 GCA_937859895.1 uncultured Bryobacterales bacterium
TCTCGGTGCAGAATTTACGATAATGCTGCAGTTCTTTCAAGAGAACGTCGTCGCTCGAACCAGCAAAGCCGCTTTCGATATTCCCCACTCTAAAGAGAAAACTCTCCGTTAAAAAGTCATAAAGAACGGATCCCACACTATCTTCCTCACTTACCATTAGAGTGCTTCGATGGCGATGCTTCGGCCAGCCACTCGGATTTTGCGAAGGTGACGATTGTAGATTCCTTGAAGCTGACTTGCTATTGCCATTGATAAATTTCAGAGTCGGGTTCGGTTCCCGGTAACTGAAAGAAAAGCGACGATCATTGTCGGAAGAGCAAGGCCAGTGTGACACGACATGGACCTTTGATCCCGGCCGAGGCGCATGATCTCTGACAGGTTCTACCCACCTAAAACCGTTACACCAAATTATGAAAATCTGCTTTCACCAGCCTGTTAACGAACGTGAGGCTGTCTTGTTGACGGTTTAGCTCCGTGCATAGCTCAAGAAGCTCCGCCTGGAACTTCGCGTGCCGTTCAGCTATCGCCTGGCCACCTCGAGGTATTTGCGCCTTGATGCTGATCTAAGCCAATCACGCACCTCGACAACGACCTTCTTCGGATCTCCATCATGCGCGTGAATGTCCTGACCGGAAATCTCAGAGATGAAGTTGCGGTATCAATACTCATCGTATCGCCCGTCGAGAATTAGCACGCTTTTCTGCGCTGCAGCGCTGTCCGAATCGTTGCATTCAAGAAAGAGTCCCAGCTCCAATGGCATGTTGAAACGAGGTAATCCCGTATTGCTGTCGATCGCAACAGCCGATATATCGTGAATGCCGTAACGGCACTGCTCAATCAGTTCTAAAAATCTTGTCCAGCCGGTACTGACTCGCATCATCAACTTCTAGAGCGCACCGGGCTGCGAATCCTAAATCGTATATAGCAAGAAAAACGGCGTCGAAAAGGGGGCTTGTAAGAAGTGTTAAACGGGCAATTGATAAAGATGTCACTCAAGCGTAGTTTGCCCGCCACGGATCAAGCCTGTTCAAGGCGTTTTTGCAGAGTATCTGAGATGGCTTTGGATACACGCGCAGTCCCAATGAGCTCTTTTGTGGGGGTTCTGAACTACCGACAACCATGCACTTCATTGATGACGAAGCTGCCATCCCACCGATGAACAATAACCTGCGCTTCACGC
The DNA here is from genome assembly GCA_937859895.1 of uncultured Bryobacterales bacterium. GTDB lineage: Bacteria > Acidobacteriota > Terriglobia > Bryobacterales > Bryobacteraceae > Bog-105. The sequence goes on from CALMAV010000040.1 coordinate 1,181, forward strand.
TGACTTCTGGCGATCTCATGGGCAGCCTTGACGGTCTCACCCCGGCTTTAGAGAACTATTACCGATGCTGCGCTCGTAGGATTGACTAAACGTCGAGTTCGAAAACGAGGTGCGAATCTCAGGTAGAATTAAGCGGCTTGGAGGCAGCTAGAAAGTTCCTCAGCAGTTTGTTCGGGCGTCTCGCGAACCAGGTAACGCCGCAACCGGACATCGAAAGGAAGAGCAGTTGGTTCGATACCTTTAGGCACTATAGATACGACCCGTTTCCCCATTCCGATCGCTGCCCCAAGTTCAAAAAGAACATTTGGCCTCGAGAACGATTCCGAGTCCACCACAGCTACGAGTACATCGCTGTTTCGCAAGCCGTTCTCAAGTGCATCGGGCAGAGAGTCACCAGATGCAACATCAAGCCCATCAAACCATACGGAAACTCCCCGTTGTTTCAGTGCTTGGGCAAAGGACCGGACCCAATCGGCGTCCTTTACTGAATGCGAGATAAAAACTTTTGGCTCGTTCATGTCCTGTTTCTCAATGTTCGGCGATGCGTGCTGCTAATTCCTTGAGATACTTGTCAATCTCATTCAATTGTAGAAGGTTCCGCTTTTTCAGGAGTACTGGCATTCCAGGTCTGGTTTGCAATTCGCCAGGAGTTATTCCGAGCAGTAGAGCCACGATCGGAATCCTACGTCCCCAAGCTGCGCCGAGCTCAGCCCACACATATGGTCGGTCAAGGGCCCAAGGTGTCAGCAAGACAACCAGTTCATGTGCTCGTTCGAGGAACTCAAGAATGTCCTCCTCAAAGTCTGCTCCAGCATCGATTTCGGCTTCGTCTAAGAATGGTGTTCCACCTCGGTCTTCAATCTCGCGCGCAATCTGTTTAGCAACCCAAGTGTCTGAGCTGCTATGGCTAACAAAAATTAGCCGTTTGTTTGAAGCCAACTCTACCCCCTCTAAGAGTCTACGTTGGGTTCGCGCGTTTAAAATCCAGGTAAGGCGCACGGCATTGCCGGCCTGGACAGCTAAGCAAAGATCAAAGTCAAATCTAGCGCTGGTTCGAGGCAGATGCTACATTCCTGAAAATCACTGGACCGGAGAGGCCGCTGTCTTCTCAAACCCAACCCTTCCCAACATCCTCCCAATCTCCGCATTCGCCATAAACTTCTTCCAAACCAAACCCGTCCGATAATTCTCAATCATGATCACCATCGGGGCCTGATTCAATCCCATATAGATCCCTGAAAACCAATCCTGCTGCAAATTGAACGCATCGCGAAAACCGTATGGGCCCCAAAGGCGGTCGCCTAGTTCTCGGTAGTAGAACTTCAATGCTTCCATCGAAGCCTCGGGTGTGTAGGGCATAGAGGCAATGGCGCCGGTGGGGGCGATGGTTCCATCGTCGTCACGCGGTCTTGGCTCGTACGCTTCGTAGCCTTTCGGTCCATCGACCGCCGTAATGCCCCAGCATTGTGGGCCGTATCCTTTATACCCGCTGGGATTGCGGATGCAGTAAGCGCGGTTGATCAGGGCCTGGTTGCGACTGTTCTCGAAGTAGTCGGTGAAGCGATCGCGTATGTGCGGATCGAAGCCAAGGAACGAGTAGTGGGTGAAGAATAACGGCCCGCCTTCGCCGACTCCGACATCCAGCTTGATGCCTTCGTAGGTCTGCCCGTTCGTGTAGTGGTCGCCTGCCGTTTGCTGCCCGAAGCCTTGCCGGTACGCGACGGCCTTTTCCCCTTGCCCGGCCCAACCGGTGTAGTACAAGCTGGCCGGAACGCCGTGGGTGGGCGACGCAATCGCTTCCAGGTAGGTGATCATCGTTTCGTTGTAGCCGGTGAGCCGATGATTGATGGCCCAGGTGTACTCGGGCGACCAGTGCCAGAATAGGGCGTCGCCG
>CALMAV010000040.1:3084-8115 GCA_937859895.1 uncultured Bryobacterales bacterium
GCGAAACCAGTCCCACTCGACCGATTGCCACAGATCCGTAATGGTTCGGTAGAGCGCCTGTTCCTCTGGAGTCGGGCCGTTGAAGTATTGCCGCGCGGTCAGCAGCCCCTCCATCAGGAACGACGTTTCCACCAAATCCGCGCCGTTTTCCAGCATGCCGAAGACGGGGATGCGCCGGCCTGTTCTGCCATCGAGGAAGTGCGGCCAGACGCCGTGGAAGCGATCTGCTCTTTTCAGGAAAGCAGTAATCTGTTTGAGCCGCTGCAACCCGTCTTTACGCGAAACGAAGCCACGGTCGACTCCGACCACCAGCGCCATAATGCTGAAGCCTGACGCCCCGGTGGCAACCACGCTGTCCTCGCCGGGCAGGTTCTCGCGAGTCATGCCGGAAAGGGGATGTGCGCCCTCCCAGCCGTAACGGAAGCAGGCCTCCTGCACCATGGTCAGCAGCTCATCATCGGTCATGGGGCGTGTGGTTGCCTCAACGTTCTTTGAGGGACGAGACTCGTGCCACTCCGCGTCTACCGTGCGCACCTGATAGCTCCTGGTCTCCCCGGAACGACCAAGATAGTCTGCGTAGCGGTGGACGTCAGGATACTGAATGCCTATGGGTGCGAACGGCTGTCCATTGGTTGAGCGGTAGATGACGTAGTGGTCGAAGGACTCATCTGTAGGTGCCTGCCAGGAGATGTCGATGTGGCGCTCATAGCCTTTTGCGCGGACATCGGAAACAACCGGCATGGGGACTCTGTGATCGCTTACGTCCGGTACGATTCGGATGTCGTCCAAGGTCAAGGCGTGAGGCCGGTTGTCAGCCGTGGACTGCACGAAGGTCAGCGCCGCCGTCGTGTGGAAGTCGAAAGCGCGGAGGGATGCGGAAGTAAACGCTTTCATGGGGATGGCGACGGAGAACCATCGGCCGGCCGGAATCTTGGGCGCGTAGGGCTTCCAGTCCAGAGGGTCGGTGAAGTTGCCGGCCTCGTCGCGAAGGACCAGGAAGGGTAGCGGAAACGACCCATGCTCACGCGTGTAGCACCAGAAGGTGAGCAAGTCGCCGTAGAAGTTGAGATTACGGTTTCGGTATTTATAGAGGCTAATTTCCGCTTCCCAGCCACCCTGCGGAGAGGATGTCCACTGGAGCAGCAGTGCATTAGGCGGCGTGTGGAAATGTTCGGTGTCGACCGGCAGGCGCGTGCCTTGCAACGCCAATTGGCTCGGGACCGACACGATGCCTTTGCTGTAGAAGTAGCTGTCAGGCGTGTTGCTGTTGTCGAACAAGACCTCCCGATAGTAAGTCGGGCCAGTCAGGGACAAAGTCGTGCAGAGGAAACAGAACGCAGCAATTTTCGAGACCATAATCGGCCTAACTTGGACTATACGCCGGCAGCGACAACCACTCGGATGGATGCATCACCACCAGGTCAGGCGGAACGGCCGCAAAGTCTTCGGGCTTAAATCCCCAGTTCACTCCACATGCGCGAACGCCGGCGTTGCGCGCTGTCTGGATATCAACGCCACTATCGCCGATCATCCATGTCTGGGCCGATCCTGTTTGGGCTTCGGCCATCAGGGTGGTGATGCCGATCGGGTCGGGCTTTTTCTGCGGAAAGCTGTTGCCGCCGAAGATACGGAAAAAGTAGCTGCCGATGCCGAGCGCCTCCAGAATATCGGCGCTGATTCTGAGCGGCTTGTTGGTCAGAACGGCAAGAGCGTCTGTGCCCTGGGCCAATGCTTTCACCGCATCGCCGACGCCGTGATACAGCTTGGTGTTCTCAAGCGAGTGGTCACGGTAGTAGCGCAGGAAAAACGACAGCGCATCGGAATGTTGATCCTCTGAGAAGTGCGGCCCAAGCGCGCGGCGAACCAGGGAAGCCGCTCCATCGCCGACATAGGACTGAATCAGATCGGCCGGTAGCGGCTCCATGCCAATGTACGCGCGTGTTGCGTTCGTTGAGATGGCCAGGTCTTCGCGCGAGTCGATCAGGGTTCCGTCAAGATCAAAGATAAGAAGCATTCAGTTCAGACTACTGGCTGGCGCGCTAGACTTCCTGCCCGTGGTGGTTACCAGGCTGTTTCCATAGCTGGCGCAAATTTTCAAGCTGCTGGGTAAAGGCGTCACGCAAGTCATGTGGCGCCAGTTCGACCAGCCAGGACGAAATGGTAGTGGCATAAGGCAGGATACGCGATTGCTGAACGGCTTGCGGGATAGGCGATGGCGCAAAGGCAATGACGAAGTCGAGTGAAGCGGCGATTATAATTGCACCTCGCGCAACCCCTGCCAGTCCACCCAGGAAGTGATCGAACCAAGAAAGGCCGATCCATCGGAAGAGTCTGGACAGAATGGCAGCAAGGAGTGAGCCGACGATGAGCGCTCCACAGAAAATGAGCAGGAAGCCTAGCACGTTCGCCAAGGTTTCGGTCCTGACCCACGGCAGCAGTTTCGCGCCGACCAGCCGATAACACCAGAACCCGAACAGTATGCCCGCAACCGTTGCGCCGGTACCGATGATGACGCGCGCGAGGCCTGCTCGTAAGCCGGCAATAGCGGACCAGAGCAGAATGATAGCGAGGCAGAGATCAACGGAGGTGAATGGCACGAGTGTTGTTGAATGGGTCTAGATTGCCGTTAGCTCAAGAGCGGCGCAGCTAACGTCCTTGCGTGGCTGTCAATCCACTCGCGCTGCGCTTGTGTATCTGGAATCGATGCTCGTCGGGTAACGCTCACGAGTTCGACCGCCCCTCCGGGATCAAGGCCTTTTGCGACAAGACATGATGCTATTAAGCCGGTACGCCCGACATCATCCTGCTTCCGGATGGCGTGACCAGGGTAGAAGCGTTGGTCAAGCGCGATGGTGATCATTGGCTTCTATCCAGGAGCTTGGCGATCTCTAGGTCAAGAGCAGCAAACTTGCCATTGACCACCTCTTTGAAGTCTAAGAATTGGTCATTCAGCTTTTCGATACGGCGTGATAGGTCGTCTAGCCTATGGCCGAAGTCGTCCAAACGTTTGCCGAGTTGATTGGTGGCAATCCACATTGCCCCAAGCCCGACAATGACTGATCCTCCCGTAGAAATGATTGTCGTTAAAAGTGCGTTATCCATTTCTTATAGCACCACCGTATCTCCAAAAATGCGCCAGCTTGCCAGTCCCGTCTCACCAGGGCGAGGGACTGTTAGGCGGTTACAGCGTAGCTCTTAGCCCACTCAAACACTTCAGTCCACATAATTACTGCCCTTCCCGCAGATCATTGTCTTCTTTGAACAACCTCTCGGGGCAAATTCTTTACTTCAATACCGTGCTTGCGTTAGACACATACAGGTAGTAACCATTCAGTATTGTCCCATCTGGCCGGGTCCTAAGGGAGTCTGGCTGGCCAGGCACAATGGATTGAATCAGTACTTCGCTCGAGAGCGCTTCTAATAGAGCGAGTTTTGGCGGGATGAGAGAGCTATCTGGGTGCAGCGGCTTAGCACCGGATAAGGACCGGAAAGTAACATCAGCGATTCAGACTGTAGAGGACGACAGGAATTTCACCAACAACGTCCCACAAAGCCTTGGTAGCTTTCGCCGCAGTCAACTTACGGCGTTCTGCCGCGATCAGGACACTGAGTCTAAAACTATTCCCAAGAGGGCAGATTCCATAGCTGCCGCTGGGCTTTGAGGCCTTCCTCTATATCATGAGCAAAATCGTCATTGATGATCGCTTCCGATCCGCGCGCTTCCAGATCTGCGATCACGTCCGAGATCATGCGGCCTGTGGCTTGGGGCTTGATAACAGCCACGGCATGACTGCCCCGCTCAATGATGGATTCACTGCCTTGTCGAACCCTTGCCAGCACGACCGCAATATCCTTCACCACATCCGCCTCTGACATGTGAATGATGTACCATGTTCTCGATCTTAGCGACGTCCATCCTTATCACCATCCACAGTTAATCTTCGTCCAGTTATCTGCCGATACGCTTCCTGATACTTAGCGCTTGTTTTAGCAATGACATCAGCGGGGAGTGCGGGCGCAGGAGGTTGCTTGTTCCAGGGCAGGGTCTCGAGATAATCGCGGACAAACTGCTTGTCGAAGGACGGCTGCGGACCACCCGGCTTCCAGGTATCGGCCGGCCACCAGCGCGATGAATCGGGCGTCAACACCTCATCGGCGAGCACGAGTGTGCCGTCGACAAAGCCAAATTCCAGCTTCGTATCGGCAAGGATGATGCCGCGCTGCAAAGCATGTTGTGCGCCGCGCTCGTAGATTGCCAACGTTAGATCGCGAAGCTGCGCCCCTAGCGCTCCGCCAATTTGCTCAGCTACGTGGGCGAAAGAAACATTCTGATCGTGTCCGCTTTGGGCTTTGGTGGCCGGCGTAAAAATGGGTTCAGGTAGCCTGTCTCCATCGCGTAATCCCGAAGGCAGCGGAATACCACAAACGGTGCCAGACTCCACATACTCTTTCCAGCCCGAGCCGGCCAGATACCCGCGGGCAACGCACTCCACCTCAATCATGTTGGCCCGTTTGACCAACATCGATCGGCCTTCTAAAATGGCTTCGTATGGTCTGAGGGAGTCTGGATATTGCCGGGTGTCTGCGGTTACCAGGTGGTTCGGGATCACGTCGCCGAAAGCCTCAAACCAAAAGAGCGACATCTGGGTCAGCACGCGGCCTTTTTGGGGGATACCGCTGGCGAGAATGCAGTCAAATGCTGAGATACGGTCAGTAGCAAGGAAGAGCAATTGCTCACCCAGACTGTACACATCCCGCACTTTTCCACGGGCGACTAACGGTAGTGCAAGCTCGCTTTCCAGCAGGATAGAGTCATCGGTCATGCTGAGTACTACCGAGTATTACAGAGCGGTACCCGGTCTAATCAGGAAAATCCTGCTCCCAAATTCGGGATCTTAGAATGCGTGAGAATGTAAACTGTTCCCATGGCTCCGGTTCCGTTCCGACTTTCCGTTTGTAACGAGATTTTCGGTCAGACGGCGTTCCCTGAGGTCTGCCGAGAGATCCGGGCAGCCGGATATGCAGGCATAG
>CALMAV010000040.1:8125-9796 GCA_937859895.1 uncultured Bryobacterales bacterium
CGACTCTGGCTGAAGACGCCACTACTCTTACCCACGGCGAACGCGACGACCTGCGCCGGCAGATGCAAGACGAAGATTTGTGCTTCGCCGGATTCACTTGGGGGTTTTCGGCACCTGACTGGCTACAGCTGACCACGCGCGACGAAACCATACGCGCCCGAAGTTGGGAGTACCTTCACCGCACCATCGACCTTTGCGGAGATCTGAGCATCTGCAAGGACGAGTTCAACTCCAATATGGTGCTAGCCTCGGCTAAACAGCGTTCTGCAGTTGATGGCATGACCAAGCGTGAGGCAACCGACATACTTACTCACGGCTTGGCTCATGCTGCCCCACTTGCAGAGAGTCGGGGAGTACGGCTCATCATCAACGCTTTACCGCCGGATCAGACCGATGTTGTCACATCGCTTGAGGAAGCAGTAACCATCGTTCGTCAGGTGGGCAGCCCTGCCTTGCAGTCGATGTTCGATATTCGCAGCGCTCCGGCTGAGCAACAGACGTATTCTGAGTTGATCCGGCGCTACGCTCCTTATATTCACCACGTTTACGTAAGCGAACGGAATGGGCGCCAACCGGGAACCGAGGATTACGACTTCCCTGCTTTTTTCCGAGCGTTGTCTGGGGCTAAGTACCATGGCTGGATCTCACTTCCTTTCTCAAGTTCCATGAACAACGATCTGGAGCAGATAGGTAGCGCACGTCAGGTGATTGAGCAGTCTCTCCGGACTCTTCAGAACAAAATGCCTGAACTAGCTTTTTCTCAAACTGTATGAATCACTATGTTGTGACTGGTGGAGCAGGCTTTATTGGCTCCGCACTTGTTAGGGCGTTGCTCGCCGAGGGTCGCGAGGTACATGTTATCGATAACCTCTCCACTGGCAATAGGGCCAATTTGGAGGAAATTGCCGATTCGATCACGGTTCATGAGCTCGATCTCCGAGACTACGATCGCATTGCGCCGGTAATTGCCGGAGCCGAGCGAGTGTTCCACCTTGCCGCCTTGCCTTCTGTTCCGAAATCGATCCTGGCACCGGTGCCGAGTCATGAGTCGAACATAGACGGCACGTTCAACGTGTTTCATGCAGCAGCCGAAGGCAAAGTGGGTCGCGTTGTCTACGCCGCGTCCTCTTCTGCTTATGGGGACTCTGAAGTTCTGCCGAAAGTTGAGACCATGACTCCTAAGCCTAAGTCTCCTTATGCGGTCCAGAAGTTGCTGGGCGAGTACTACGCTAGTGTCTTCTCCGAGTGTTTCGGATTGGAAACCGTGTCGCTTCGATTCTTCAACGTCTTTGGCCCGCGACAGGATCCTACCAGCGTCTACTCGGGCGTTCTCTCCATCTTTCTGAAGTGCATCATCGAAGGACGCACGCCCACCATGCATGGAGACGGCGAGCAGTCTCGCGACTTCACCTTTGTTGAAGATGTAGTCGGACTTCTGCTAAAAGCTTCGAAGGCGAACGGCGTCTCGGGCAAGGTCTTCAATGCTGGGAACGGGAATCGCTACGCGCTAAATGAGACCTGGAACTTGCTGCAAAAGATTGCCGGAGTACAGCTTCCGGCAACATACGGACCACCAAGGGCTGGCGATGTGAAGCACTCTCAAGCTGATACGTCCAGAGCAGTTGCTGAACTGGGCCATGCGCCTCGCTTCACTTTTGAGCAGGGCTTACG
>CALMAV010000041.1:0-260 GCA_937859895.1 uncultured Bryobacterales bacterium
GCAGGTCTTCCTTCTTCGGCTGAACACCCAGACCGTATTCGTGACCAATCCATCATTTGGGAAGCGTCCGCGGACGGCACGAGCGAGCATCCGTTGGTTCAGCAGGAAGGCTACAGCTTTACGCATCCTCAGTTCACGCCGGACGGCAATCAGCTGCTGGTAACGGGAGTTCAGAACGACCAGCCGACGTATCGCCAGGCGATGCTTGCGCTTTGCGACCCGAAAGGTTCTGGTCTGCGCTGGATTACAAAAGAAGGGGC
>CALMAV010000041.1:270-1380 GCA_937859895.1 uncultured Bryobacterales bacterium
GGTGGCGAACCGTTGCATCGAGTTGACCTGCGAACCGGCAAAACCGAGGAAGTGATAACCGGACCAGTCGGCATAAATGTGTTTGCGCTTGGGGGGAGCAGGCTGGTTTACGCCCAGATCAGCGCAGAGAACCCGAATGAGCTCTACCTGGCGTCTGACGCAAGCCGACCGGTTGATAAAGCGTCCTCTCGTCGCCTAACAGAGCTCAATGCTGCCTGGCTCGAAAGCAAGGAAATTTCTATGCCGGAAGAGCACTGGATTACTCGCCCGGATGGGATCAAAGTCCAATACTGGGTCATGAAGCCGACCGGGGCTCAAAGTGGAAAGCAGTACCCCTGGGTGTTGGATATTCACGGGGGGCCTTCGGCAATGTGGGGACCGGGCGAGTTCACCATGTGGCACGAGTTTCAGATGTTTTGCTCGTTCGGTTACGGGATTGTGTACTCGAATCCGCGCGGATCGGCTGGTTACGGGTACGCGTTTCAGCATGCCAACTACAAAGACTGGGGCAATGGTCCCATGGGCGACATCATGGGTGCGGTTGACGACGCCGCGGCCCACTACCCAATGATTAACAAGGGCCAGATGTTTGTCACTGGAGGTTCTTACGGCGGCTACATGACAGCTTGGGTGATTGCACATGCCAATCGCTTTCAAGCCGCGGCAGCCTTGCGCGGAGTCTATGACCTGTCTACCTTCTTCGGCGAGGGCAACGCTTACGAGTTGGTGCCCGCCGAGTTTGGCGGCTATCCCTGGAATCCTGGCACTCGCAAGCTGTTAGATGATCAGTCACCAATTACGCACGTAGCCGACATCAAGACTCCGTTGCTGATTATCCACGGCAGCTCTGACAATCGCACTGGGATCGTCCAGGGCCAGATGCTGTTTCGTGCCTTGAAGGAAATGAAGCGGCCGGTGGAGTATATTCGGTACCCAGGAGCCGGGCATGAATTGACCCGTTCCGGTGAGCCTAGGCAGCGGATGGACCACATGCTGCGTATTCTGGAGTTTTTTGAGCGGTACACAAAGGATTCACAGCCAATTCCGCATGGACGAGTTGCCGAACCGGTTAGTACAAACTAGTATCTAGAGATAGTAGGAACGATAACC
>CALMAV010000042.1 GCA_937859895.1 uncultured Bryobacterales bacterium
AGTCTACGGTCAATGGTTATCGTCTGAGAGTAGGGATATGATCACTCTGGCACCGTGATCTAAAATGATGTCCCGTATACCCTCGAGAAGACTCCGTACAAACTCCTGGACACGACGCGATCTCCTCCGACTCGTCGCAGCCACTCCTGCCGTAGGCCTTCTTTCCCACTTGCAATTGCGAGCGGCGTCACTCGCGGGCAAGGTCAAGATCACAGACATCAAAGCCATGGGCCTGGAGCATATCGCCGGCAACTGCCTGATTCGCATCGACACCGATAGTGGACTTACCGGCTATGGTGAAGCAGGCATCACCGGTCCCATTGCCCGTGGCCGTATCGACACGATGAAGCCGCTGCTGATCGGCAAAGATCCTCTGGCTATCGAAGTTCACTATCAGCGAATGAGTTCTCTGATGTACAACTACGTCGCGAACATTCCCACCGTGAGCGGCATAGATATCGCTCTTTGGGACCTGGCGGGCAAGATCACTGGCCTTCCCGTCAGCACCTTGCTGGGCGGCCGCTTCCGTGACACCGTACCGATGTATTCGCACGGCACGGGTCTCGACATGTTGGACAAGAACGCCTGCCACGATTGGGCGCAGAAAATCAAAGAGCTGCCCGAAGGCTTCACGGTATACAAGTGCGACATCGACCGAGTGCTCGGCGTTACGCGCGGCGAGTTTGTCAACACCGTGACCTCGACGCAACTCAGTAACGTCAGGCGTGCCTATGCCAATGTGCGGGAGGCGGTGGGCGACGCGATCGATATCGCGGTGCACTGTCACGGCGAACTCGATGCTCCCAGTGCCATCGCGGTCGCGAAAGCAGTGGAGCCGATGAACCCGTTTTGGATTGAAGATCCGCTGAACCCGGTCTTCTCAGAGGGTTGGATGGATCTCCGAAGAGGAACCGCTGCCCGGCTTCTGACCGGTGAAAAAATAGAGCTGGTGCGCGGCTTTCGGCCTTTCCTGGACAGTGGAGCCGTAGACATCATCCACCCTGACCTGGCCTTTGCCGGCGGCATCACCGGCACAAAAAAGATAGCCGACTACGCCGCTCTCTCCCGAACCCCAGTAGCCTTACACAACGTGGGCTCTCTGGTGATGACTCACGCCAACGCACACTTTGCCTCCTCGATCCAAAACCTATTCCGAGTAGAAAGCGCCCTGGCCCACACGGGCCGCTACATCGAAGCAATGGCTGCCTCCAACCCCCCTCACGTCAGCAAAGGTGAGATGACAGTGCCATCGGGTGTCGGACTCGGGCTTGATTTGAATCCCGAGTTTCTGCGGAAGAACCTGGCACCCGGTGAGGTTTTCTGGGGTTGAGGGCTTTGCATTAGAGCCTCCTCTTGTAGAAAAACTGCTCTACGGATGGTCCAGGCAGCAAGTTCTTGGGGAAAACCGCCCCACGTATCGCGGACCTATTCTTGTTCCAAAAAATTCCTAGAGAAACTGACCGGGTCTCCAACTAAGCGGTAGGGGTACATGTTAACCCTCGTCGGTAGTTGCCCGTGTGTTCACAGTGGGCCTCTGTCCAGACCCGGAAAGGAATCAGTTTGTATTCAAAATTGAAGCAGTATCGTTCTCCAGCCACAATCGGATTACTCGGCCTGCTCAGCGCCGGTGGCCTATTTGCCGAAGATACGGCGTTGACCTTCGTTGCTAAAGCGCCCTGCCGCGTAGTGGACACCCGCATTAACGGAGGCGAATTGGGAGCTCCCGACCTGTTGCCAGGAACCCGCGATTTTCCTATCTTGGCCAGCAGCTGCGGCGTGCCCCACACGGCCGTGGCTTACTCGATCAACGTAACGGTTGTACCCAAGACCATTCTCCACTACCTTACCGTGTACCCCACCGGAGAGGAGCGACCTAACACGTCCACCCTTAACTCGATGAGTGGGGATGTGGTGGCCAACAGCATCATGGTATCGGCCGGAACCGGTGGCAGCATTCGAGTCTTTTCAACCGATCAAACTGACTTGATCCTCGACCTAGATGGTTACTTTATTCCTGCACCCACGCCTACGCCGGGCCCAGCCGGTCCTGCGGGTGCCCAGGGTCCGGCGGGCCCAGCCGGTCCTGTCGGTCTCATGGGACCTGCCGGCCCTGCAGGCGCTACCGGCCTTCCTGGTCCGGCTGGCGCAGCTGGTGCCACCGGTCCTGCTGGTGCAATGGGACCCATTGGCCCTGCAGGCGCAACCGGTCCTGCCGGTCAAATGGGAGCTGCTGGCCCTACGGGCGCTACGGGCCTTCCTGGCCCGACTGGCGCAACCGGTCCTGCCGGTCCCATGGGGCCCGTTGGTCCTGCCGGCGCTCCGGGCAGCCCTGGGATGACCTATCAAGGTACGTGGGATCCTAGCACTGCCTACGCCACTGGTGCAGCAGTCTCCTACCACGGTTCCACCTATATCAGCCTGGTATCGGCTAACACTGAAAATCAACCCGACACCAGCAGCACGCAGTGGGGAGTTCTCGCCCAAAGCGGAGCCCCTGGTCCCTCGGGCCCTGTTGTGTTCACTTCATCTTTTCCACTCAATGGCACCGCAGTTGATGCATATATCGGGATAACTGGATTGAATCAAACCTCGAGCACGACCGAAACGCCCGTGCAAGCCATTACCGGCCAATCCTGCTCAAGTCTGTCAATGACTGTCGCACTTAGGGGCGCTGGTCCGGGGGATCAGGTCGGAGTTCGGCTTCGTGTAAATAATCAAGATAACGCTAGCATTGCCTGTGGTACCGACCCCGGAAACCTCAACTGCTCTGTAACCGCACCCGTATCCCTTGCTCCAGGGGACACTGTTGACTTTGTTACAAGAGACTTCTCGCCTGCAAACGAGGACGGCTCTGGAGCTACCGGCTCGGCTTATGTCGCACTGACTTGCCAACCGGCAGTTCAGTAATCGCACCGACAAGTGCCCTGCGACTCCCCTCAGCCAAGTCGCAGGGTACTTGAGCGGCAAAGGTGCCATAAGTTGTTAGCAAACCTTGCTTTCACAGGCAGCAAACCTGTTCTCATTCTGCAAACTCCTAGAGAAACTGACCGGTCTCCAATCCTTCGGGCCCTGTTGTGTTCGCCACTTCCTTTTCACTTAGTGGCACTGGAGATTATGCCTATGTTGGGATAACTGGATTGAATCAAACCTCGAGCACATCCGAAACGTCCGTGCAAGCCATTACCGGCCAATCCTGCTCAAATCTGTCCATGACCGTCGCACTTAGGAACGGTGGTCCCGGGAGTCAGGTTGGAGTTCTCCTTCGTGCTCTGGAGCTACCGGCCAAGCATCTATCGCATTAACTTGCCAGCCTACACTTTAGGCCCCGTAGGAAAAGGGACGGGTGCCCTGCGACTTCGCTCAGCCAAGTCGCAGGGCACTCGCACGGCAAACGTGCCATCAGGTTTGCTAGCCGCCCATCTTCCGCTTCCACATCATCGGTCTGCACGTATACCGCTCCCGATTACACTCCTCCTACAAGCTGCATAAATTATTAAGATTCTCGTCTACATCACGACGGGCTATGCAGAGCCGCAACTCCAAGTTGTTCTCTTACCCATAGATCACCTGCTTTCTTCCCCTTGTAACCGGCTATCCTCCGCGTTCCGACTATACTCGATAAACCTGGGCTAACAGCGGCATCCAACCGCGCAGAACTCATCCGAACGCTTAATCACAAAACCCCGGAGAACGCTCTCAATGCAATCAAACGAACTTCAGCAATTCGGGCCCATTCTTCTGCTGCTCCTGGTCTTTGTCATTGGCTTCGGTTCGCTCTCGCAGCGGCTGGAGGTGCCTTATCCCATCACCCTGGTAATCGGCGGCCTGCTACTCACATTGATTCCGGGATTGCCTCGTATATCCCTCGAACCCGATTTCATCTTCGTCGTCATGTTGCCGCCGCTTCTGTTCTCCGCGGCATTTAACACCTCCTGGCGGGACTTTCGGCAGAACCTTCTGAGCATTTTGCCCCTTGCTTTTGGACTCGTTGCATTTACCACGCTCGCAGTAGGAGTCGTAGCGCATTGGCTACTGCCTGGATTCGATTGGCGACTCGGCTTGGTTCTGGGCGCAGTGATCTCCCCCACTGACGCGCTCGCGGCCACCTCCATCGCCAAACGTCTGGGCCTGCCTGATCGGATTACCGACATCCTGGAAGGCGAAAGTCTTGTCAACGATGGCAGTGGTCTTCTCGCTCTGCAGTTTGCCGTCGCCATGGTGGTCAGCAGTCACACGCCCTCTGCTGCCGAGGCGCTGTGGGAATTGACTTACCTCGTCATCGGAGGAATTGCGGTAGGGCTCGTTATAGGAAGGCTGGTTTACCTTTTCGAAACCTGGGTGGACAACGCGCCCATTGAGATTACGGCCAGTCTGATTGTTCCGTACTTAGCCTACTTAGCGGCTGAAGCGGTCCATGCTTCCGGCGTCTTATCCGCAGTCGCTTGTGGACTCTATCTTGGGTGGCGTAGCTCGGTCTACTTCTCTTCGACAGCGCGCCTTCAATCCTGGGCGACATGGAACACGCTGACATTCATATTGAACGGGCTGGCGTTTCTCTTGATTGGTTTACAACTGCGCTTCATAGTCGCAGGCATACGGGACGTTAGCGTAGGCATGCTTGCGTTCGATGCAGCTGTGGTTGTTCTGCTCGTCATCTCCTTACGGCTCGCCTGGGTCTATCCAGAGGATTACCTCACCTCCGTCATTACGCGCAAGCTATCCGGTCGTGCAACACCCACCACCTCCGCTCGAGAGACCTTCGTCATTGGTTGGACTGGCATGCGCGGCGTCATCTCCCTGGCGGCTGCTATCTCCTTGCCTGAAACGCTGGCCAATGGCAGTCCCTTTCCAGAGAGGAGCATCATCATCTTCCTCACTTTCTGCGTCATACTCGTCACTCTGGTCTTACAGGGATTGACCCTGCCGGCACTGATC
>CALMAV010000043.1 GCA_937859895.1 uncultured Bryobacterales bacterium
CAATAAGTGACATCAGCAGTAGCAGGCCCAGCGACAGCACCATGCCAAAAGAGATAATGCGCTGCCAAATGATTGCGCGAATACCAGTAACAGTGCTCGCGGGAGCGTCGAAAATGGTGTTCAGCGAATCGCGCAATTCAAGGAACACCCCGGATGCGCCAGTGAGCAGCGTGATGAAAGCAACGATGGTTGCAAATAAACCATTCGACGGCTTATGCGCATTTTGAATGAGAGAGCCGATTGCTTTTTCGCCAGCCACCCCGGCCACGGATCGTACCTGCGCTAGAACCTGTTGTTGCGCGGTAGCCTCACTGAAAACCAAGCCGCAGATGGCTACCACCAGAATTAGGAGAGGCGCCATTGAGAGCAGCATGTAAAAGGAGAGCGACGCTCCTAGCCGTGGTGCGTTCTCGTCGCTCCACTTGGTAGCTGTTGACTGTAAAAGTTCCAGAGCGGCTTTGCCGGAAAGCATAATTGGTCTTACTAACATAGATTGTGCCTGAACTCGGCTTGAGACACTTGGAACGGCTAAAATTAAGCAAGCGTCCAAGCGCTTACATTCTTGGCGGAGTTGAGTAGTAGGTAGGGTCTCGGTCTGCAACGGAAACGAAGTCTTTGTGTCTTGTTGATTAAATTTTTTTCTCGTCTCCAGGTTGGCGTTTTGCTGCTTAGCGCGCACCTGGCCTGTCCGCTTTTCGCTCAGGATTTTACTGGTAAAACGGTAGTGGCAGTTCAGTATGAACCGGCAGCTCAGCCCATTGCTCCTCAAGACCTGGAACGAATGCAACTGGTGCTGGCTAACCAGCCGCTGGATCCAAGGCAGGTAGCAGCCACTCTGGATCGCCTCTTCTCCACTGGTCTCTACGATAATCTGCAGGTCGATGTCAAACCGGCCACGGGTGGGGTCGTAGTGACGTTTGTCACCAGCGCACGCCGGTTTATAGGCCATGTCGGCGCCCAGGGAAGGATTAATGATCCACCTTCGCGCGCGATCATCATCAGCGATGCCCAGCTCTATCTGGGGACTCCCTTCGATGGGGAAGCCCTGACTACGGCGCAGCACAATATTGAGGAAGAGTTGCGCCGGAACGGTCTCTACGAAGCCAAAGTTAACGTAACAACCATCACTGACCCGGACACTCACCAGGTGACAATTCGCTTTATGGTGGATGCCGGGCCGCGCGCCAAGTACGCTTCGCCAGTGATTCTCGGAGGAACCAAGCTGCCGACAAGTACGATCGTGCGCGCCACCGGCTGGCACATTCCGCTAGTTAATCGCTGGCGGCAGATTACTCAGTCGCTTACCGATAAGGGAATAGATAACATTCAGAAGCGTTACGCCAAGAGAGACCGGCTAACTGCCGATGTCGAGTTGCAGTCGCTCAAGTATGATCCGGAGACCCGCAGTGCTACGCCGACGCTTAACATTACAGCGGGTCCCCGAATCACAGTTAAAGCGCTAGAAGCCAAAGTTTCGAAGTCACAGCTTCAGAGATACGTTCCTGTGTACCAGGAAGGCGCCGTCGATAATGACTTGCTGGTTGAGGGCGCGCGTAACCTGAGCGACTTCTTTCAGGGCAAAGGGTATCCAGATGTGGACGTGACATTCCACCGCGAAGAACCGCATAACGATCAGCAGATTATCAACTACTACATTGCAACCGGGCCACGGCGCAAGCTGGTTAATATCGACATTCTAGGCGATACCTATTTCGAAAAGGAAACGCTGCAAGAGCGCATGTTCCTACGCACGAGTTCACTCGTGCTTCGCTATGGGCGCTACAGCGAGAGCTTCCGGAAGAAGGACGAGGAGGCAATAGAAAACCTTTACCAGTCCAATGGCTTTCGAGATGTGAAAGTCACATCCACTGTGGAGACGAACTATAAAGGAAAGCCGAATGATCTCTCTGTTCGTTTTCGAATCAACCCTGGCAAGCAGTGGCTCGTGCAGAATTTACAGATCAATGGCGCAAACCGTCTCGATCTAGCGCAACAACTAAAGCAACTTAGTTCGGCGGTAGGCCAGCCTTACGCTGATGTCAACGTCGCGAGTGATCGTAATCGAATTCTCGACTATTACTATTCAAATGGTTTTCCCTCTGCTTCTTTCAGCTATACCGCCGACCCCGGGAGCGATCCGCAGACAATCAACTTGACTTATCAACTGCGGGAGGGCCCACGCCAGTTTGTGCGCAACGTGATCGTTTCTGGACTCTACCGCACTCGGCCCTCCCTGATTGAGAAACGACTCGCGATCCATGATGGCGAGCCGCTTTCGTTGATCAAGGTGAACAACATTGCGCGGCAGATTAGTGATTTGGGGATCTTTGCAAGTGTGAATACAGCTCTGCAGGATCCGGACGGAACCAACCGATATAAAACGGTTCTGTTCGATTTCGATGAGGCCGGCCGCTACACTTTTAACGTTGGCTTCGGTCTGCAAGTCGGGCAATTCGGTGGCACCACTAACAACCTGAGTAACTCTGGGGGTGCAGCGGGCGTGTCGCCGATTGTAGCTTTCGATGTGAACCGGCTTAACTTCCTCGGCCGGGGACAAACCGTGTCGCTGCAAACCCGTTACTCGACACTCGAGCAGCGCGAGTCGCTGAACTATATCGTTCCGCATTTTCTCGGCTCGTATGACCGGACAGTCACCTTCTCCGTTCTCTACAACACAACACAAGATGTGCAGACGTTTTCCTCCAGGCGAGCCGAAGTGTCGGTACAGACTTCCCAGCGGTTTAGTCGTGCTTCTTCCATCCTGGCTCGATTCTCCTATCGCCGTGTCAGCGCCGGCAACATTGAGATTCCATCTCTGTTGATCCCCTCCCTTCTCCAGCCGGTGCGCATCGGTATTCTTTCTGCCAGCTACATTCAGGATCATCGGGATAACCCGGCGGATGCTCACCACGGTTTCTGGAATACGATTGACACCGGTGTGGCTGGAAGCTTCTTCGGGTCCCAGCGCAATTTCTATAGAGTGCTGGCGCGAAATGCCACTTATACTCAACTGACTCGGAATGTGGTGCTGGCCCGGCAAACTCAGCTGGGTGCTGTGATCCCTTTCAATATTGCCCCTGGTTTGACACGATTTGAAGACATCCCGCTTCCCGAGCGGTTCTTCGGGGGTGGCGGCGTCTCAATGCGAGGATTCGCAGACAATCAGGCAGGTCCGCGCGACATAGGATACTCTGCTGAGATTCCTCCTGTAAATGGCCAGCTTAGTAAAACCGCTACTGGCTTTCCTATTGGCGGCAACGGGCTCTTCTTCAACAATATTGAGCTACGCTTTCCCCTTCTCGGTCCGAATATCACTGGTGTTCTGTTCCATGACACGGGCAACATCTTTGCCAACTTCGGCGACATCAGTCTTCGGTATCGCCAACCAAGTAACCAGGATTTTAGATACTCTGTCCAGGCACCTGGCTTTGGTATTCGCTACAAGACTCCGATTGGCCCGGTGCGGGTCGATCTTTCCTATGCTTTGAATCCGACCGCGTATCAGGGTTTTAGCCAGAACCTGACTATTCAGCAGTTGATTAACTGCGGACCAGCACAGATCGGGGTCACCCCTAATTGCACGGCAACGCCGCAACACCTGGGTCATTTTCGTTTCTTTTTCTCCATTGGGCAGGCATTTTGAAGGGCCTCCGAAACTGGTTACCTGCTGCCTGCTTATCGCTCTGCCTTGCTTACGGCGTTGTGATCGATCGGATTGCGGTGCAGGTGGACAATGCCATCGTGAAGGACAGCGATATCAAACGTTCCCTCCACATTACGGAGTTCCTGAATGATAAGCCGCCCAGGATGACAGAGAGCGATCGGCGGGAGGCGGCCCAGCGCCTGATTGACCAAGCGTTTATCAGGCAGGAGATACGCCTGGGCGATTACCCTCAGGCAACCTGGGAGGAGGCTGATAAGCAATTGGCTGAACTGAAAAAAGATCGCTTTAAGGTTCCGATCGCCTTTGACCAGGCACTGAAGAGGTATGAGCTGGTTGAGCCTGACCTTCGCTTCGAATTTCAATGGCAGCTTACTGTCCTTCGCTTTATTGACCTCCGGTTTAAACCGGCTGTGCTGGTTACTGACCAGGAGATCCAGAAGTATTACGATGCGCACGCTGCGGCGCTGCGGAAGGCCAATCCAGGGAAGGGCAGTCTTGATGATTTGCGTGATCAGATACATGACATCCTGGCGGGTGAAGAGGTCAACAAGCAGTTTTTTGCCTGGCTTGAGGAGCAGCGCAAGAGTAAGAAGATTCTGTATCGAGAAGAAGGTCTCCGATGAGTAAGCGCTCTCGATTGCTCCTTAGAATTGCCGCGGCCTTAGCTGGAGCGCTACTGGTTTTGGTGGTCGCAGCCGTGTTCACACTGCAGAGTGGATGGTTCGCTAACTATGTCCGGAACAAAATCATCTCCACGACGGAAGAGTCCACCGGCGGACGTGTCGAGATAGGCTCGTTCCAACTTGAGTGGAGCAGCATGACTGTGCGGATTCGAGATTTCGTACTGCACGGGACCGAACCAGCCGGGAGTGCTCCTCTGGCTCGTGCTGCATTATTGGAGCTGAAGCTTAAGTTGTTTTCGGCATGGAGTAAGGCTGTTGACCTGCAGTATCTCGGGATAGAACAGCCGCAAGTCAGCGTCGTCACATTGCCCGATGGTAAGACGAACATCCCTGAGCCAAAGGTTAAACAGCAAACTTCCAGTAACACCTCCGGACTGGAAACGGTAGTCAACCTGGCGGTCGGGGAGTTCAAGGTAAGCAACGGGCTGCTGCGATATTCGGGACAGGCAAACTCCTTTGGCGGTCGCGGTGAGAACCTGCGAGTGCTCCTTGACTA